>JAIKXK010000016.1 GCA_024684155.1 Lachnospiraceae bacterium
GAATCATATGGGTACCTGGATTGGTAAAGAAGGAACCATTGATATAGTTGGTCAGGACGCAAAAAGAGATTGTGTTGTAGGAATTTGCAATTGGGACAAAGAAACACTGTCCTTTGATGATTATCAGGAATTATTAAATAACATGAATCTTGCTAGAATTCATGCCAAAGTGACCTATTTATTTTCAGCAACCTCTTTTGATGAGAGATTACAAGAATTAGAAAAAGAAGAACCTACGGTGGTTCTTGTAGATATGAAGGAGCTTTAAAATGGGAAAATCCTTATTTATTGCGGAGAAACCTTCGGTGGCTCAGTCCTTTGCTGAGGTTATGGGAGAAAAATTAACTCGTCATGACGGATATCAGGAAGGACCAAATGTGATCGTGACCTGGTGCGTTGGGCACTTGGTTGGAATGAGCTACCCGGAAGTTTATGATGAAAAATTAAAGCGATGGTCTATGGAGACGATTCCTTTTTTGCCAAAAGAATATAAATATGAGGTTATGCCCAATACCAAAAAGCAGTTTAGTATTGTAAGTAATCTTTTGAATCGTGAAGATGTAGAAACCATCTATGTTTGTACCGATGCTGGACGAGAAGGAGAATATATTTATCGTTTGGTTCGCCAGGAAGCAAAGGTCCATGACAAAGATGAACGAAGAGTGTGGATTGATTCTCAGACGGAAGAAGAAATGCGTCGTGGTATTAAGGAGGCAAAGCCCCTAAGTGAATATGATCTTTTGTCAGATGCAGCTTATATTCGTGCAAAAATTGATTATTCCATGGGTATTAATTTTTCCCGAGTGCTTAGTTTAAAGTATGGACGTGTGCTAGCAAACTTTTTAAATGAAAAGTATTGTTCCATTGCAGTAGGCCGAGTAATGACCTGTGTTCAGGGGATGGTAGTTCGCCGTGAAAGAGAAATCAGAGATTTTGTAAAGACTCCTTTTTATCGAGTCCTTGGAAGTGCAGATTTAAATGGGGCTTCTGTTAATTTTGAATGGAAGGCTGTAGAAGGTAGTAAGTATTTTAATAGTCCGCTTCTCTATAAGGAAAATGGATTTAATCAAAAATCTTCTGCCATGGATTTGATTTCAGAAGTGTCAAAGATTCCTTTAGAAAACTTAGAGTTTAATGAAGAGGATGTGGCACCGGTATCAAATAAGGGTGTGGTAGTTAGCATCGATAAAAAACCAGAACGAAAAAAGCCACCTCTTTTATATAACCTTGCAGAGATTCAAAATGACTGCTCAAAGTTTTTTAAGATTTCTCCAGAACAGACCTTAGAACATGTACAGTCTTTATATGAAAAGAAGATGGTAACTTATCCAAGAACGGATGCCAGAGTGCTATCAAGTGCTATTGCAAAGGAAATTGATAAAAATATTCGTGGTCTTGGTAATTTAAATATGATGCGACCTTTTGTGGAAGAGATTCTTACAAAGGAAACTTATAAGGGTATAGAAAAAACAAAGTATGTAAATGATAAGCAAATCACCGATCACTATGCCATTATTCCAACAGGTCAGGGACTTGGGGCACTAAAAACTTTGACGGATATTGAACTTAAGGTCTATGAAATTATTGTTCGAAGATTTTTGGCTATTTTTTATCCTCAGGCAGAGTATGAAAAAGTAAGTTTAGTAGTAGCATCTGAAAATGAGAAATTCTTTGCTTCTGAAAAATACTTAAAAGACGAAGGCTATTTAGCTTTAATGAACTATACTTTTTCTAAGAAAAAAGATGATAAAAAAGAGGAAGAAAACGAAGAGGATGAAGAAGAAGCAGATAATCAAAATCTTCGGGATGCCATTGGTACATTAAAAAAAGGTGCTGAGATTGAATTTAAAACCTTAGGAATTAAAGAAGGAGAAACTTCTCCACCCAAAAGATATACCTCAGGTTCTATCATTCTTGCCATGGAAAATGCAGGAAACTTAATTGAAAATGAGGAGGCTCGTGAACAGATTAAGGGTAGTGGCATTGGAACTTCTGCTACAAGAGCAGAGATTATTTCAAAGTTGGAACGAGACCGCTATATTCAGTTGAATAAAAAGACTCAGGTGATTACCCCAACTCTTCTTGGCGAAATGATTTTTGATGTAGTGAATTGTTCCATACGAAATCTTTTATCTCCAGATTTAACAGCCAACTGGGAAATGGGGTTAGATGGTGTAACCCAGGGAAAGGTGACAGCAGAGGAGTATATGGAAAAATTAGAGGACTATGTTACCAGAAATACCAATGGGGTAAAGAAGTTGTTTAACCAAGGTCAGTTAAACCAGTACTTTCATCATGCGGCGCAATATTATAAAACAGATGCCTCTAAAGGAAAGGCACCGGTACCAAAAGAAACAAAATCAAAGAAAACAAAAGCAAAAAAAGAAGGAAAATAAAATGGAAACAGCAAAGATTTCAAATATGTATGATTTAAACGAGACCATAGCAAAGGAGTTGTTTGAAGGAAAAACCTATCCCTGGGAAGTACTT
>JAIKXK010000069.1 GCA_024684155.1 Lachnospiraceae bacterium
TAGGTGACCTTGAATCGGACGTCGGTGCTTAATGAACGAAGTGAATTTAGCATCCGCTACGTTCGATTAAGAGCGAGAGCGTGTCACCGGTGAGATATAGTCTCTCTTATTTTATAGTTATATTTCGTTGCAATCTCTGCATGAATTTATCAACTTCAGATGTAATTTCCGCGTACAAAACTTACTGCTTTTTGCAGTGGTAGCGGCGGTCGAAGGCTTCTTTCCAAATAGTAGGATGGAAAAGAAGAATCATAGGGAAGAGCTCAAGTCTTCCTGCTAACATATCAAACATCAACACAATCTTTGACAATGGATCAAAGAAGGCAAAGTTTTGGGTAGGCCCAACAGCTTCAAGTCCGGGTCCAATGTTGTTGAAGGCTGCGATAACTGCTGTAAGGTTTGTTTGCATGCTATGGCCTTCGATAGATATTAGTAGTAGGGATACTACAAATATTGCAATGTAGGTATCGAAGAACACATTGATGGAACGAAGAACCTCATGCTTGATAGGTTGTTTATCCATGGTTAAGTGACGAACACTCTTTGGATGGATATAAGAAAAAGCTTCTTTGAGGAAGGCTTTTATAATTACTAAAATTCGTGATACTTTGATACCACCACCGGTACTGCCGGCGCAGGCACCACAAAACATCAGTAAGACTAAAACTGTTTTACTAAAGGAGGGCCATTGATCAAAGTCCGCAGTGGAGAATCCTGTGGTAGTCATTACCGAGGCGACCTGGAAGGCTGATTTTGTAACAGCATCAAACACATCGGTACAAGACTGATAAATATTGGCACTGATTACAGTAACAGCAAGAACAATAATTCCAAGGTAAGCTCGTACCTCTTCCATGGTAAAGGCTTTTTTAAAGTCTCGAATTAACATGAAAAAGTATGCGTTAAAGTTGATACCAAACAGAATCATAAAAATAGTAACGACCCATTGAATGGTTACGCTATAGTCACCAATACTGGAATTTTTGATTCCGAATCCACCGGTTCCGGCAGTACCAAAAGCAGTACATAAGGAATCAAACAGTGGCATTTTACAAAAGATCAAAATCAAAAACTCGGATGCTGTTAGAAAGATGTAAATGCTGTACAACAGGGTGGCTGTTGTTTTCATCTTTGGTACTAACTTTCCAACAGATGGTCCAGGAGATTCTGCACGCATTAAGTTAATGTTTGAACCACCACTCATAGGAATAATGGCAAGCAAGAAAACGAGTACTCCCATACCACCAATCCAGTGAGTAAAACTTCTCCATAAAAGAGAAGTATGGGAAAGCACTTCTACATCAGATAAAATGGAAGCTCCTGTGGTTGTAAAACCAGAAACAGTTTCAAACAAAGCATCTAAAAAACTAGGAATCTCACCAGTGATGGTAAAAGGCATCGCACCAAAGAAGGATAAGAAAATCCAGCTAAGGGCAGTGGTGATGCATCCTTCTTTTAGGTAGAAGATGTTTTCTTTTGGTTTTTTGATTGTAAATAGGACACCACATAATAAACAAATAAAAGCTACAATTAAGTAAGCCGTTCCTTCGGACTCTTCGTAGATTACGGAGCAGATTACAGGAAGCATCATAAGTGCGGCTTCTATTTTTAATACAGAACCTAAAATATATCGAATAATAGATGTATTCATGACGCCTCCTATGCCAATATATCCTGAATATTGGTAAATCCGGTTTCCGTGGTAACTACCATTACGTTGTCGCCAACTTCAATGGTGTCAGAACCGTTTGGAAAGATGATATTTCTTCCACGGCTAATGAATGCAATCATTAAGTTCTTTTTTAATTCCAAATTCATAAGTGGTGTTGAAGTAACAGACGATTCGCTTCCAACATGGAACTCAATAGCTTCTGCACGTTCATCAAAAATATGTGAAATGGTTTCTACATTAGAATCAATAGAAGCACGTTTTGCTCTTGCGTAAGCAATAATGGCTTCGGATGTAATTAAACGAGGGAAAACCACACTGTCTAATTCCAATGTATTAATTACATTTTTAAATGAGAAACGATTTACTTTTGTTACAACCTTTGCATTAGAAACCTGTTTTGCATGTAAGGTTAAAAGTACGTTCTCTTCATCAATTCCTGTTAATGGAATAAAGGCATCAACAGAATCGATGCCGGCTTCTTTTAAGATTTCAGCATCGGTACCATCGCCATTAATGATAATGGCTTCTGGTATTAAATCAGTTAATTCTTCACAACGCTGACGATTCCATTCGATGATTTTTACATCAATTCCATCAGAAATAAGACGTTTTGCTAAATAGTAAGAGGCTTTTCCACCACCGACAATTAAGCAGTCTTTTGTCTGGTTAGGAGTAATTCCAAGTGCAGATAAGCAGTTGGCTGCTTTTCGTTTGGGGCAAACAAAACTAACCACGTCGTTTGCTTCAAAACGGAAGCTTCCGTAAGGAATGGTAACTTCTCCATTTCTCTCAACTGCACAGAATAGCATCTTTGGATGTTTTTCCTGAGAAAATTCAATAACGGATTTTCCAACTAAGGAATTGCTTTCCCTTAATTTTAATTTGATTAATTCTGCAGTTCCATGAGCAAAAGAGTTTACTTCTAATGCTGCAGGCAAACTAAGAATTCGTGCAATTTCGTTAGATGCTTCAAGTTCAGGGTTGATAATCATAGCAAGCCCTAATTTTTCTCGAAGATAAGCGGAATCACGACTGTAATCAGGAGTACGAACTCTGGCAATAGCGGATAAATCTCTTGCTCCTGACATGGTTGCTACTGTACAGCATAAAAGATTTAATTCATCGGATTCCGTTACAGCAATAAATAAATCTGCTTCCTGGATACCGGCTTCTTTTAATACCTGTGTACTAGCACCATTTCCAACAATACCTAATACATCATATAAATTATTAATTTCATCTACTTTCGCAGAATCACTATCAATAAGGGAGATTTCATTTCCCTCTTTACTCAACTGCTCCACCAGGGTTGTACCCACTTTACCAGCCCCTACGATTACAACGTGAAGGGGACGTTTCGCAGCTGGTGTTTTAAAACCAAACATATTACTTAGCCTCTTAAAATTTTCCTCTCATTATAAATAAGAAAGTTTATTTTGTTCCGAAAATACGATCTCCTGCATCTCCAAGACCAGGACAAATATAAGCGTCAGAGTTTAATTCACGATCTAAATGTCCAACATAAATCTGAACATCAGGATGATCTTTCTTTAATCTCTCTAATCCTTCTGGAGCAGCAATGATACACATAAACTTAATTTTTTTACCACCGTGCTGTTTAATAAATCCAAGTGCTTCAGATGCAGAACCACCAGTTGCAAGCATAGGATCTACTACAAGGATGGTACGCTGATCAATAGGATCAGGTAATTTACAATAATATTCGTGAGGTTCATGAGTTTCAGGGTCACGGTAAAGACCGATATGACCAATCTTTGCAGTAGGAACAAGATTTGTAATTCCTTCTACCATTCCAAGACCTGCACGTAAAATAGGTACAACTGCCAATTTTTTTCCAGCAATCATAGGTGTCATACATGTTTCAATTGGAGTTTCGATTTCAACATCTTCTAATGGAAGGTCGCGGAGAGCTTCGAAGCCCATTAAAGTTGCAATCTCTTCTACTAAAGTACGGAATTCGTTTGTACCTGTATTTTTATCTCTTAACATTGAAATTTTGTGTTGAATCAAAGGATGATCCATAATCTTTACATTATCCATCGTTTACCTCCATGATAAATTTCCAAAATCAGACTATATTATATCATAAATTTAATGTCAATAAATCATTGAAAAAAGCCGGAAATCCATTATACTATTTTTTGGTATAAAAATAGCCGTTTTGACGGTTGAGTAGGATAATGAAAAGAGGAGTATTGTAAATGGAAACAACCACTATCAAAGATGCTTCCAAGCTTGGCTTGCCTAAAATGCTTTTGCTTGGTTTGCAGCACATGTTTGCTATGTTTGGTGCTACAATTTTAGTTCCAATTTTAGTAAACAACTATTTTGAAGGCGAAGGTCTTTCAGTACAGGTAACACTATTTTGTGCCGGTGTAGGTACCTTACTTTTCCACTTTATTACAAAAAGAAAAGTTCCTGCATTCTTAGGTTCATCGTTTGCATTCTTAGGTGGATTTGCAATGATTGCCAGTCTGGATACAGGAATCTATGCAAACATGACTATGGGAGAAAAACTTCCTTATGCATGTGGTGGTATTGTAGTAGCAGGTCTTTTGTACATCGTATTAGCACTGGTAATTAAAGTTGTTGGCGTAAGACGCGTAATGAAATATTTACCACCTGTTGTAACAGGACCTATTATTATTTGTATCGGCCTTTCCCTTGCACCATCTGCAGTATCAAATGCTTCTACAAACTGGGTATTAGCATTTATCGCATTTGCAGTTGTTGTATTTTTCAATATCTGGGGAAAAGGAATGTTAAAGATTATTCCTATTTTATTAGGTGTTGTAATTTCTTATGTATGTGCATTGGTTTTCAATGCAGCAGGAATGACAAATGCAGATGGATCTGCAATCTTGGATTTCACAAGTGTGGCAGCAGCAAACGTAGTATCAATTCAGCCTTTTGTTTTATGCAAGTTTGATATTACTGCTATCTTAGTAATGGCTCCAATTGCCATTGCAACCATGATGGAACACATCGGAGATATTTCAGCAATTTCCGCAACAGTAGATGAAAACTTTATTGAAGATCCAGGTCTTCACAGAACTTTAATGGGCGATGGTATTGCAACAGCATTTGCTGGATTGGTTGGTGGACCTGCCAATACAACCTATGGTGAAAACACTGGTGTACTTGAACTTAGTAGAGTTCATGATCCAAAGGTTATTCGTTTAGCAGCTGTTTATGCAGTAGTTCTTTCTTTCTCACCAAAGGTTGCTGAGTTGATTGGTTCTTTGCCAACAGCTATTATTGGTGGTGTAAGTTTCGTGCTTTACGGAATGATTTCTGCTATTGGTGTTCGTAACGTAGTAGAAAATAAAGTAGACTTTACAAAGTCACGTAACTTAATTGTTGCAGCTGTAATTTTAGTAAGTGGATTAGGATTTTCGGATGGACTTACCTTTACCATTGCAGGAACATCTATTACTTTAACATCTCTTGCAATTGCAGCAATTTTAGGAATTACATTAAATGCAATTTTACCTGGAAAAGATTATGACTTTGTCTCATCAGAAGATGAAGCAGCAAAGTTGAAAAAAGTAAAATTAGACGAATAAAAGTTATTTAAATAAGTAGAAACCCTCTCATGGTTTGATTGCTCAGATCATGAGAGGGCTTCTTTTATTTTAGGAAGAAATTTAAAATTCTATAAATAAGTATCAATGCGACGATAGATTTTTTTGGTTACATCACTTAAGTCACTTAAAAAGTCGGACTTGGAAGTGGAGGTAGAAGAAAATCTTTGCCCGTAGGTATATTCGCTAATATTGTCAATTGCTGATGCGCTAACAGACATATAACCTTTTTCAGAAAAGGTAATTCCAAGTTCGCCTAATTCTTCTTCATATTTTTCTGCGAAGTTTTTCATCTTTTTGCTTAAAGACTTAATGGAACTGGAAGAAGATGAGGAACTGGAATCTAAGGTGTAGTTATAGGTATCTGCAAAGGCTTTTAGTGTTTTATAAAATTTAATGTTTTCAGCATCAGTATCGTCGTCGCTGCCATCGCCATAGTCGAAATCTTCTAAGGCACGAATGGCTTTTTTCATAGCAAGAGAATCAGCGGTAGAAAGCTCTTTTTCCGTAGCGTTTTCACGGTTTGCTTTTACTGCTAACTGACGATTCTTTGAATAAAAATCTCTTAAAAATACACTTGATGTGATTGAATAACTTGCCATAACGATTCCTTTCGTTTCGATACTTCTGTTATATATATCGGAAAAAAATGTGGAAAAATAATATCTAAATTGGTATAAGTTGTGGAATTTCATTCGGGAACTTGTTATTTTTAAATCCCTACCATATAATAAGTAGGAAATTTTTAAACTTTTATAAGAAAGGACACGTTACATGAACCAGGAAAAAGTGATTGTAATTGACTTTGGCGGACAGTATAACCAGTTGGTAGCTCGTCGTGTCAGAGAGTGTAATGTATATTGCGAAATCTATTCCTATAAAACAGATTTATCCAAGATTAAAGAGATGAATCCGAAGGGAATTATTTTAACTGGAGGTCCAAACAGCGTTTATGAAGAAGGCGCTGCGACCTGTTCCAAAGAATTATTTGAAATGGGAATTCCAGTCCTTGGACTTTGCTATGGAGCTCAGCTTATGAGCCACGTATTAGGCGGAAAAGTAGAGCGTGCAGCAAATCGTGAATATGGAAAAACTGAGACTTCTTTTGATACAACATCAAAGCTATTTACCGGTATTCCGGAAACGTCCATTGTGTGGATGAGCCATTTTGACTATATTTCAAAACTTGCTCCAGGATTTAAATCAGTTGCTCATACGGATAACTGTCCAGTGGCAGCAGCAGAAAATGAGGATGCAAAGCTTTATGCAATTCAGTTCCATCCTGAAGTACTACATACCCAGTATGGAAAAGAAATCCTATTTAACTTTGTAAGAAATATTTGTGCCTGCGAAGGAACCTGGAGAATGGATTCTTTTGTTGAGACACAGATTAAGGATATCCGTGAAAAGGTTGGAGATGGAAAAGTTCTTTTAGCTCTTTCAGGTGGAGTAGATTCTTCCGTTTTGGCAGCACTTTTAGCAAAGGCTATTGGACCACAGCTAACCTGTGTATTTGTTGATCATGGTCTTCTTCGTAAAAACGAAGGGGATGAAGTAGAAGAAGTTTTTGGAAAGAGCGGAAACTTTGATGTTAACTTTGTTCGTGTAAATGCAAAAGACAGATATTACGCAAAACTTTCTGGTGTTTGTGAACCTGAAAAGAAGAGAAAAATCATTGGTGAAGAATTCATCCGTGTGTTTGAGGAAGAAGCAAAGAAAATCGGAGCTGTAGACTTCCTTGCACAGGGTACCATTTATCCTGACGTGGTAGAAAGTGGACTTGGTGGAGAAAGTGCTGTTATTAAGTCTCATCATAATGTTGGAGGATTGCCAGATTTTGTTGATTTCAAGGAAATCATTGAACCTTTAAGAGATTTATTTAAGGATGAAGTTCGAAAAGCTGGTTTAGAGCTTGGACTTCCTGAATACTTAGTATTCCGTCAGCCATTCCCGGGACCTGGTCTTGGAATCAGAATTATTGGCGACGTTACTGAAGAAAAAGTTCGTATCGTTCAGGATGCAGATGCAATTTATCGTGAAGAAGTTGCTCTTGCTGCAGAAGAGTGGAAGAAACAAAATGGTATTGGCGTAGAAGAAAGAAGTGCTCTTTCTGTTAGTGAACGTTTCGAAGCAGCTTATAACAGTAATCCTGCCTGGATGCCAGATCAGTATTTTGCAGCACTTACCAATATGCGTTCTGTCGGTGTTATGGGTGATGAAAGAACCTATGATTATGCAGTTGCACTTCGTGCAGTACGCACCGTTGACTTTATGACTGCAGAGGCGGCAGACATTCCATTTGAAGTATTGCAGAAGGTAATGAGCCGAATCATAAATGAAGTTCGTGGGGTAAACAGAGTAATGTATGATCTTACAAGTAAGCCACCTGGAACGATTGAGATGGAGTAAGCGAGCAAATAGCCGTGAGACCTTTTAAATAAAGGGTTTCACGGCTTTTACTTTTTCTCAAAGTACTGTTGCAGTACTGTCTGCTATTTTTGGAACATTTCAGACATGGT
>JAIKXK010000071.1 GCA_024684155.1 Lachnospiraceae bacterium
TGAGCTAAGGTAAAGGACTGTCCACCATACTGGTTAGAAGCAACCTGAGCTACAATCTGAGTCGTAACATTACAAGCAGTAAAGAAAATTCGTAAGTTGGTTATTGAAGAAAGAAAAGAGTGTGGAGAAGACTTAAACGATGAAATCATCGACAAGATCACAGAGAAGCGTCTTCTTTCAGAGGTGAAATCTGGTATTCAGACCATTCAGTATCAGCTGATTACACTTATGACCTGTAATGGACAGACTCCTTTTGTTACCATGTTTATGTACTTAGACGAAGTAGAGGATGGACAGATTCGTGATGACTTGGCACTTATTATCCAGGAAGTTATGATTCAAAGAATGGCGGGTGTTAAGAATGAAAAAGGTGTTTGGGTAACACCTGCATTTCCTAAGCTTATTTATGTTTTGGATGAAGATAATATTCATGAAGATTCAAAATATTATTATTTAACAGAGTTAGCAGCCAAGTGTACTGCAAAGCGTATGGTACCTGATTATATCTCTGCTAAGATTATGAAGGAATTAAAACAGGGCAATGTTTATACCTGCATGGGATGCCGCTCTTTCCTTACAGTAGAAGAAAGCCAGAAGAATCCAGATGGAAGTCATAAATTCTACGGACGATTTAATCAGGGTGTGGTAACCATTAACCTTGTAGATGTAGCTTGTTCTTCTTACGGAGATATGGATAAGTTCTGGGAAATCTTAGACGAAAGATTGGAACTTTGTCATAGAGCACTTCGTTGCAGACATGAAAGATTGCTTGGTACAGTTTCTGATGTTGCTCCTATTTTGTGGCAGCATGGTGCCTTGGCTCGTTTGCAAAAGGGCGAAAAGATTGATGAACTTTTATATAATGGCTATTCTACTATTTCTTTAGGATATGCTGGTTTATATGAAATGTGTTACCGTATGCTTGGAGTTTCTCATACAGATCCTATGGGTAAGGAATTTGCTTTAAAGGTAATGCAGAGATTAAATGACAAATGTGCAGAGTGGAAGGCAGCAGAAAACATCAGCTATTCCGTATATGGAACACCAATGGAATCTACTACTTATAAATTTGCAAAGGCTCTTCAGAAACGTTTTGGAATTATCAAGGGTGTTACAGATAAGAACTATATTACAAACTCTTATCACGTACATGTAACAGAGGAAATTGATGCCTTTGATAAGTTGAAATTTGAATCTGATTTCCAGAAGTTATCACCAGGTGGAGCGATTTCTTACATTGAAGTACCTGATATGCAGCAAAATATTCCTGCAGTACTTTCTGTTATGAAATTTATCTATGATAACATTATGTATGCGGAATTAAATACAAAATCTGATTACTGTGAAGTATGTGGATATGATGGAGAAATCAATATTGTAGAAGATTCTGCTGGAAAGCTTGTTTGGGAATGCCCAAATTGTGGAAATCGTGATCAGGAACGTATGTCAGTAGCCAGACGTACCTGTGGTTATATTGGAACTCAGTTCTGGAACCAGGGACGTACACAAGAAATTAAGGATAGAGTATTGCATTTATAATTATGAAATATAGTACCATTAAGTATAGAGATATTGCCAATGGAGAGGGTGTGAGAAACGTTCTTTTCGTTTCCGGATGTACCCATCATTGTAAGGGGTGCTTCCAACCTCAAACCTGGGATTTTAACTATGGTGAGGAATGGACAAATGAAATATCAGAAGAGTTTTTAGCAGCTTGTGAGCCTTCCTATATTGAAGGAATAACTTTTTTAGGTGGGGAACCGATGGAGGAGGTAAATCAAAAAGGACTGCTTCCTTTAGCAAGAGAGTTAAAAAAACGCTATCCCAATAAGAATATTTGGTGTTATACAGGGTATACTTTAGAAGAAGATTTACTAAATCCAAAGGGTAAGGCTCATTTTGATACTACAGAGGAGCTTTTATCCTTAATTGATATTTTAGTGGATGGCGAGTTTGTTCTGGAGAAAAAAGATATCACTTTGCAATTTAGAGGTAGCAGCAATCAAAGAATTCTTGAAAAAAATAGTTCAGGGGAATGGGTACCTTGGAGTAAGAAAATGAGATAATAGGGGAAGAAGAGTCGTGGATGAAACCACGGCTCTTTTTTTGTATCTTTTTTGTGTCTGTTTTGTGGCACTTTTGTGTCTTTTGGGATGTTACTATTTGAAAGAACCGTTGGTGTGATGTTATGAGGAATCTATATGGATATAAAAACGAAAAAAGTTGAAACTATAGATAATCTACGAGAACTAAGACTGGAAATAAGAAAATATACATCGATTTTTGCAATTATAGCAGCAATGTTGTTTGGAGTTAGTGTATTGTATGCAGTAGTCATTCATGCAAAAACAGTAAGGGCAAGTATGCCGGGAGAAATAGGTGTTGGGTATATAGCAGCTATGGGCGGTGTCATATTAGCAGTGCTGTTTTATGCGTTAGCGAGAAGAAATTGCAAGGGGTAATCTTTTTTGTATTATAGCCGCTGGGAGTCTCATGGAAGGAGGCTCCCTTTTTGTGTGAAAATTTTGCTATTTACAGGAGAGTTGTATAAAATTAGAAATATAATTTAAAGTAAGTTTTAAGTGGGGATAGTAAACTAATATAGAAAAATGAAAAGAGGTTTGTTATGCGATTATTATTAGCGGAAGATGAAAAAGAAATGTCAAACGCAATTGTTGCGGTATTAAAACATAATCACTATTCGGTGGATGCGGTCTATGATGGACAAGAGGCATTGGATTATTTGGAAACAGGATTATATGATGCTGCAATTTTGGATATTATGATGCCGAAGATGGATGGTATTTCAGTTTTAAAGGAAGTACGTCAAAAAGGGATGGATATTCCTGTGATTCTATTGACAGCAAAGTCAGAAGTGGATGATCGAGTAGAGGGCTTAGATGCAGGAGCAGATGATTATTTGACCAAGCCTTTTGCTATGAAGGAACTATTAGCTCGAATCCGTTCTATTACAAGACGGCAAGGAGAGGTAACAGATAATATTTTGGAATTTTCTAATTTGAAATTGGATCGCACAACTTTTGTGATGTCCACAGAAAAGGATGCGATTCGATTGGCAAATAAAGAGTTTCAGATGTTAGAAATGTTATTACAAAATCCAGGACAAATAATTTCGACGGAACAATTCATGGATAAAATCTGGGGATACGATTCTGAAACGGAATTAAATGTCGTGTGGGTATATATTTCCTATTTAAGAAAAAAACTTACAAAAATAGATGCAAAGATTAATATAAAAGCTGCTCGAGGTGTGGGATATCTTGTGGAGGTAGATCATGATTAAAACTCTTCGGAGAAAATTTATTCTGATTACAATGATATCGGTCCTTGCAGTGTTGACGATTTTGATTGGTACCATTGATGTTTTAAATTATTACAATGTAATGGAAACCATTCGCTCAGAAATGTCTCTTTTGAAAAGCTATGATGGTGATTTGACTACCATTCGTAAAGATGGTTCAAATAATAACATGGAAAAACCAAAAGATGATTCAGACAGCACCAGTGATTCTGAGGGAGGAAATGAAACTCTTTCTGAAGGGGATAAATTACCTGTGATGGGAAATGGCCCTGATGGTGGAAGTGAATCGGATGGTGGTTCCTTGCAACAGGGAATCGAACAGGGACATATTAATATGGAGACACCATTTTCTATTCGTTATTTTACAGTGGTAATAGATGAGAATGGAAATGTGGACTCTGTAAATACGGAGGATATTGCGGCTGTATCAGAAGATGAGGCAAAAAGCATTACCCTAGAACTGTATGCCCAGGATAATCAAAATGGATTTTATACAGATTACTATTATGATGTTATTGAAGTGGAATCCAGCGATGGTGGAACTGGCACCATGTACATTTATTTGAATAGTAAGGAGGAAATGTCCTCTTTTCGGAATTTTAGAAATATCAGTCTGGTAATTAGTTTTTTAGGTCTGGCTCTGGTATTTATTTTAGTGTTGATTCTGTCAAAAATTGCAATTAAACCTGTGGCGGAAAGCTATGAAAAGCAAAAACACTTTATTACGGACGCATCTCATGAAATTAAGACGCCCCTTGCCATTATTGAAGCAAATACAGAGGTCCTGGAAATGACAGAAGGGGATAATGAGTGGCTGAAAAGTATTCGCCATCAGATAGAACGTCTTTCTTCGTTAACAGAAAAACTTGTTTTTTTATCTAGAATGGATGAAGAAAATACGAAGCTTGAAATGCAGGATTTTTCTCTCTCTAAAGCAGTTCGAGAGGTTTCTGAATCCTTCCTGCCGGTTGCTAAGGCGAAGGGAAAACGGCTGGAAATAGATGTTTGTGAAAATGTGACTTTTAATGGAAATGAGGGCAGTATTACCCAGGCAGTTTCTTTGCTTGTGGACAATGCAATGAAATATTCAAATGATGGTGGAATTATTTCTGTTTCCATGAGAATCGTTCAGAAGAATAAAAAAGAGATTATTGTATTTAACACAGTAGACGAAATAGAAGTTGGAAATCATGATGTATTATTTGAACGATTCTATCGTTCAGATTCCTCTAGAAGCACAAAAACAGGCGGACATGGAATAGGTCTTTCGGTAGTAAAAGCAATTGTGACTGCACACAAGGGTAAGGTGACGGCAGAAAGTAAGGACGATAAATCCATTGAGTTTAAGATCACTTTGCCATAAACATTATGTTCATAATATGTTAAAATAAAAGTGTGTTATGAGACATGTATGGTTTATAGCAGGAGGAAGAGGATATGACATATGCAGAACTTGTGAAGCAGGTAAAAAAGACGATTAAGGTTTCAGATAAGGACCTTGCGAAGAATCATTTTGCAGTGGAGTTTGATATCCAAGGTGAAGGTGAAGGAGCTTTTTATGTAGAGTTTTTAAATGGCAAGGTAGATGTAGAACCTTATGAATATTACGATTATGATATTCGTATTCGTACAGATGCACAGACGGCCTTAGAATTAACCGGTGGAACACTTGATTTTGAAAAGGCTTTGTTAGAAGGCCGACTTTCAGCTGAAGGAAAGGTGGATCGTCTGGCGAACTTAGGAATGGCGTTGAAACATGATTCGAAAAAAATATCGAAGAGGGCGGATCCTAAGAAGATATCGAAAAAGGCGGAACCAAAGAAAATTTCGAAAAAGCCGGCAGCAAAATCCATTGGAACGAAAAAAGCGACTAAGTCCATAGCAGAGAAAAAGCCTGCTGGACGAATTGGAAAAATCAAATAATAAACATAGAAGAAATTCAATTTTTAGATGTAGATTTCTGCGAAAAACTATATTTTAAGATTTGAATTTCTTTTTTGTTGTAACAATTTAATCTTAAAGGTGAAAAAGAATCCTCATAAAATCGCCTATTTTTCTTATTTGTGGTTGTAATTATTTTGAAAATTGTTAATATAGAAATTCGGTTGCATACAACCAAACAAAAAACTAGGAGGCATTTTATGAAGAAAATATTTAAAAAGAAGGATTCTTCTGCAAGAAGTTCAATTAATGCCAAAATTACCATAGTATTTGTGATCATTCTTGTAGTAACAATTTTTGTTACAGAATCTCTTTCTATATCTAGAAGTTATGCAATGATTACCGATTTAATTAATTCGACTCTTAAAAATGAAGTAGAATCAGATGCGGGTGAAGTAAATCGTGAATTAAACGCAACTTTTTACTATTTAAATGGAATTGCGGACTCGGTGGAGAATATGTCTTTTGCGTCCAATGAGGATCTTATGGCATATTTAAAATCAACCTTGGAAAGATATGATATGATTCCTACAGGAGCTTATCTTGCGTTAAATGATGGAACTTTTCTTTATCCTTCGGATCCATCCTTAGCAGACGGATTTGTTGCTACAGAAAAGGATTGGTATCTAGAGGCACTAAGCTATGACAATAACTGGTTTTATTATTACGATGTGCCATATTTTGATACAGCAACAGGCGATTTATGTGCAACAGTGATTCGCCATGTGCATTTAAAAGATGGCAGAGAAGGATGCTTTGCTGCTGATTTAATGATGAAGACAGCTCAGGAATCCTTAAGTTCAGTTCAGCTATATGACACAGGAAAAGCCATGATGGTAACAGGGGATGGCCTTATTTTATCTTATGAAGATGCCTCTGTTTGTGGAACAAATATTAGTGATCACACAGATGATGCTTTTCTAACTGGCGTTAGTGATATGCTTGATGAAGAAGATGGTACAGTTAAACTTGTTTCGGCAGGTAAAAAATACTATATGTCAACTTCTACCATTGATGGTACCGACTGGAAGGTTGTAATTTATGCAAAACAATCTGAGGTAATGGCAAAATTAAACGCTATGCTTGTAATGCTACTTGGATTTATTGCTGTAGCAATTGTAGTTGTAATTATTATTATGAGTAACCTGTTAAAGAGAATGATTAAAACTCCAGTTACAAGCCTGACCTCAAATATTGAAAAAATTGCAGATGGAGATTTTACTGTAAGTATTCAATCTCAGGGAGATGACGAAATTGCTGTAATGAATTCTGCTATGGGGAACTTTGTATCTTCTATGAGAAATATATTAGGGGATATTAAAGGTACCACAGGAAATTTATTATCTGAAGCAAGTAATTCAAAAAATACGGCTGAATCATTAGAGGTGGCTGCTACAGAACAGTCAGAATCTATGGATCAAATCCGAGGAACAGTTGAAAACTTGGCAGAGGCGGTTACTGAGGTGGCAGAAAGTGCAACTACCCTAGCGCAAACCGTTACAGATGTAAATGAGGGTGAGCAAAAGATTGAGACTGCCATGAATGAACTGGTATTAAAGGCAAACAATGGTCAAAAGGATATGGAAACTGTATCTGAAGGAATGGATGATGTTGTGAACGCCATGAGTGATATGGCAGAAGCTGTTCGAAGTGTAGATGATGCGGCAGAAAAAATCACTGAAATCGTGGATATGATTAATTCGATTTCCAGCCAGACAAATCTTTTGTCATTGAACGCTTCCATTGAAGCAGCTCGTGCTGGAGATGCAGGCAGGGGATTTGCAGTGGTTGCCTCTGAAATCGGCGATTTGGCAAAGAATTCTGCAGATGCTACAAATCAGATTGCAGATATTATCAAAGAAATGTCATCTAGAGTGAAACTCTTATCAGAGAAATCAGAAACAAACTCTGAACTGATTAATACCAGTGCAGGTTATGTTACTTCAGCTGCAGAAACCTTCCGTGAAATTACAACGGAATTATCAGATGCCTCACATACCTTAAATGACATGGCAGAACAAATGAAGACGGTGAATGACGTGGCTACAAGCATGGCTTCTATTTCAGAAGAACAGTCAGCTGCTACCCAGGAAATCGCTTCCAATGTGGAATTGGTAACAGAAGCAGCAAGGGGTGTTGCGAATTCCAGTGAAACTGTTGCATCAGCAGCAAATTCTGTAGTAGATGCAGTAGATGTAATTAATAATAATTTAGAACATTTTACCATTCAATCAGAAGAGGAAGCGTAAATGTTACTCTTTTACCATTGTTGGAAAATGATATAAAAAAGACTCCTTAGGGAGTCTTTTTTTAATAGAAAATAGATATATCCTAAAGAAATTTATGGAAAAATTTATTGACAAAGGTATAGTGGAGAGTATAATGAACATATGAACAGTTATTCATATATTTAAATGAAAGGAGACATTATGGCAATTCAGGATGTGGAACATTGCGATTGCACAGAAATACATCAAAAGACTGTGGATCAGGTGCTAGCTCAGATGCCAGAAGAAGATGTGCTTTATGATTTAGCAGAGCTTTTTAAGGTGTTTGGGGATTCAACAAGAATTCGAATATTGTTTGCCCTTTATGGAGCAGATATTTGCGTCTGTGATTTGGCAGAAACTTTAAATATGACACAGTCTGCTGTCAGCCACCAGTTGAAGATTTTGAAACAATCCCGCCTGGTTAGCAATCGCAGAGAAGGAAAACAAATCTATTATTTTTTAACAGATGATCACGTGCGAAGAATCATTGCGCAAGGTATGGAACATGTAACAGAGTAATTTGGAACATGTATAGATAAAAATAAAAAATATAAGAAAAAGTAGAGGTATAGGTTATGAAAAAGAAATTTAAGTGTGAAGTTGATTGTGCAAACTGTGCAGCAAAAATGGAAGATGCAGGAAAGAAAATTGATGGTGTTTTGGATTTAAACATTAACTTTATGACACAAAAACTTACCTTAGAAGCGGAAGAACAAAACTTTGACAAGACTCTTGAAGAGGTGGTTAAGGTTTGTAAAAAAGTAGAGCCCGACTTCGAAATTGAGGTATAAAAATGACAAAGAAACAGAAAAAAATGCGAAATAGAATACT
>JAIKXK010000098.1 GCA_024684155.1 Lachnospiraceae bacterium
AATAATTGTTCCCTCAAATAAAGAATTTAGTGAATCAACTTTTTCCCTGCATCTTCTTGTTTCCTCTTCTTCCCCATCTTCACCTCTTAAAAACACAACAATTGATGCAGCATTTAAAATTCGCTGAGGCTCCCTCCATTTATCAAAATAGTCAATGGAATCCTGTCCCATAATAAAATAAAACTCATCCTCTGGATAATCTTTTTTTAGTTTTTCTAAAGTTAAATACGTATAGTTTGGTTCCGATTTTAAATTTGAAAACTCTCCATACATAGTTAAAACATTAGGATGATATTTACATGCATATTCACACATTTCGAAACGATGCATACGGGATGTAACTGCTGCACCATCTTTATGCGGTGGCGAACCTGCAGGCATAATCCATACCTCATCTAAGGATAATTCCTTTTTGGCAATATCAGCCATTTCCATATGACCTTTATGGATTGGATCAAAAGTTCCGCCCAATATACCTATTCGCATAATTTCACCTTATTTCTTTGGTAATTCAATCACTGGTTTTTTCGCAGGACGATATAGAATTATTTTCTTTCCAATGACACGAACTACTTCCGATCTTGTTCTTTCTGCAAGAATAGATGCAATTTCTCTTGGATCATCAAAACAATTCTTTAATACAGAAATTTTAATCAATTCTCGTTTAGCAATGGCATCTTCAATTCCCTGAATCAATTCAGGAGAAATAGAATTCTTTCCAACCTGATAAATTGGAGTAATATCATTTGCTAAAGAAGATAAATATGCTCTTTGTTTATTTGTCATAGCAAACCTCTTATTTATAATATTCAAATTCTAAACTATATAATCGAACAGTATCTCCGTCTTGGATTCCAAGCTTTTCTAATTCTTTTAATATTCCCTGTTCCTTCATGAAACGTTGGAAGAATAAAAATCCCTTTTCTGATTCCATATTGGTGTATCCAAGCATTTTTTCAATCTTAGGTCCTTCAACTAAATAAAGTCCTTCTTCTGCCTTTTCTACACTAAAGGCTTCATTTTCAAATAAATGTTCCTGAGGATCATATTCCTGTTCATAGACAATAGGCTTATCATCAAAATTTGACAAAATATCTGCTATACCATGAACTAATTCCTGAACACCTTCCCCTGTAACTGCTGAGATTGGCATTACCTTTACTTCATCGGATTCAAATTTTTCTTTTAAGGATGCAATTATTTCCTCTTTTTGATCTGGTACCGCATCCAATTTGTTTACAGCAATAATCTGTGGTTTATGAATTAAAACTTCACTATAATTTGCAAGTTCTTTTTGAATGGCAAGCACATCTTCAATGGGATCTCTGCCATCTATAGAAGCACCATCCACCATATGAACTAAAACTTTGGTTCGTTCAATATGACGCAAAAACTGATGTCCTAATCCAACACCTTCTGAAGCACCTTCTATAAGACCTGGAATATCTGCCATTACAAAACCTCGGCCTTCTCCAATGTCTACAACTCCAAGAATTGGATGTAGAGTTGTAAATGGATAGCTTGCAATTTCTGGTTTTGCATTGGATAGTCTTGATAAAAGTGTGGACTTACCGGCATTTGGGAATCCAACAAGTCCTACATCAGCTAAAACTTTAAGTTCTAGTAGGACTTCAAGTTCAATACATTCTCCTCCTGGCTGTGCATATTTTGGAGCCTGCATTGTAGAAGTTGCATAGTGCTGATTCCCATTTCCACCACGACCACCAACAAGAACAATCTGTCTTTGGTTGTCCCCAGACATATCAGCAATTACTTTTCCACTTTTTGCTTCCTTTACAACAGTACCTTCCGGGACCTTCAAGACTAAATCAGCGCCATTTTTCCCATGACAATTTCTCTTTCCGCCCTCTTCTCCAGCCTGTGCTGCAAATTTATGCTTGTGACGGTAATCCGATAAGTTATTAATTCCCTTATCTACTTCAAAGATGATATCTCCACCTTTTCCACCATCACCACCGTCAGGTCCACCTGCCGGTACATATTTTTCACGGCGAAAACTTACATGCCCATTTCCGCCTTTTCCTGATTTTATTATAATTTTTGCACGATCTGCAAACATAATTTTCACCTTTAAAAAAATAAAATAAAAACCCGGCTCAAAAAAAGAGTCGGGTCTTAAGTACATATTAGTTCTCTACTGGATAAACAGAAGCCTGCTTCTTGTCTCTACCTTTTCTTTCGAAACGAAGAACTCCGCTAGTCTTTGCATATAAGGTGTCATCTCCAC
>JAIKXK010000101.1 GCA_024684155.1 Lachnospiraceae bacterium
GGAACCGGTATTATTGGTGCCATTGTTTCTTATCCTGTAATGGCATTTTTATGGGGAAGAGAAGGATTGACCTGGTTATTCTATGTACCGTCCTTTATCTGCGGAACACTGATTGGTGGAAGTATCGCAGCCCTTCTTTTGTATCAGCTACAAAGAGCAGGCGTTCTTCGTAAAATGCAGGATCGATTAAGTGGAGAGGATGAAGTATGCAAAGAAACAGCGCAGACTGGAAACCTTTAATTCACTGTATCACCAACCCCATTGCCATGAATTTCACGGCCAATGGGGTCTTGGCGCTTCATGGAAGACCAATTATGGCAGAACATCCAGGGGAGGTTTCTGAAATTACAGAGAAAGCAGATGCCCTGCTTTTAAACTTTGGAAACATTTCAGATTCCAGAATGATAGCCATAAAAATTGCGTTAGAAAAGGCAAATCAAAAAAAGATTCCTGTGGTTTTGGATGTTTGCGGTGTAGCATGTTCCAGTCTACGAAGAGGATTTTTTCAATCCTTGATGGATATTGGAAAAGTAGATGTCATAAAAGGAAATTACTCTGAGATTTTATGTCTCTATGATAAGTGCTACAGCACATCCGGGGTTGATGCTGATGAAAGTGCGAAAATGCGCCAGGTAGAGCAGATAGCAGCTTATTTGGCAAGACAATATAGTTGCACGATACTGGCAACTGGTGAAGTAGATATTATTGCATGTAAGCCAAAGGATGTGGTGGAAGTGATAAAGCTAAGAGGTGGTTCACCTCAAATGGCGGAAATTACAGCAACAGGTTGTTTGCTTGGAGCTGTTGTGGCTACTTTTTTGGCTTATGAAAATTCTATAAAAGCTGTAGAGGAAGCAGTGACACTTTTTTCCAAATGTGGAGAATTAGCAGAGACAGATAAGGGTAATGGAAGTTTTATGACGAACTTTTTAGACGAATTATCCCTTGAAAAAAATCATAGGGGGTATGTCATAGGAGACTAGCCTTCTTAAATCAAGAAAACATCCAGGGTGATGAGAAAAATTTTTAATAGAAACCTAGGAGATGTAAATGAAAGTAAATACACAATTATATTTTATTACGGATAGTTCAAATTTTTCCGAAGAGGAATTTCTGTCGCGAGTAGAGTCAGCTTTAGAGGGTGGAGTTACCATTCTTCAACTTCGTGAAAAAAATAAAACGACCAAAGAATATATTGATTTAGCCACAAAGGTCCATGAGCTTACAAAAAAATATGGGGTGCCTTTGATTATTGATGATCGGGTAGATGTCATGCTTGCAGTGGATGCAGAAGGTGTTCACGTTGGAAAAGAAGATATGCCTGTAGAAGTGGCAAGAGGATTGATTGGTAAGGATAAGATTTTAGGTGCTACAGCAAAAACAGTAGAGGTGGCAAAGAAGGCCTATGAAAATGGTGCAGATTATCTTGGAGTAGGAGCAATTTTCCCAACTACCACAAAGGTAAAAACCATTTTGACCTCTACAAAAACTTTAGCAGATATTTGCAGTGCAGTTCCCATTCCGGTAAATGCAATTGGCGGACTTAATCCGTCCAATATGGATGTACTGGAAGGTATTGATATTGCAGGAGTTTGCGCTGTGTCTGCCATTATGAAGGCTCCTTCTCCAAAGGAGGCTGCCAAAAAGATGAAGGATAAGTTTTTAGAACTGTCTAAGACTAAGTAGTACATGGGTGATGAGAAAATGTGTAAAACACAAACAAAAAAGTTAAAGGTGGTCTTATCCATAGCGGGAAGTGACTGTAGTGGTGGAGCAGGAATACAGGCAGATTTAAAAACCATGTGTGCTCATAAGGTTTATGGAATGACAGCCATTACTGCCATGACAGCACAAAACACCTTAGGTGTTACATCCATTCAACCTTCTACTCCTGAGTTTTTAGAAGAACAATTAGAGGCTTGCCTTTCTGATATCAGACCGGATGCCATTAAAATAGGAATGCTTCCAAATAAGAAATTACTTTTAGTAATTATAAATAAATTAAAAGAATATGAAGTGAAAAATATAGTCCTTGATCCTGTTATGGTGTCTTCTTCCGGAAGGCGACTTATGGAGGAGGATATGGTGGAAATTATGGCAAAGGAGTTATTTCCTTTGTGCGGTGTAATAACACCAAATATTCCAGAGACAGAGGTGCTATGG
>JAIKXK010000251.1 GCA_024684155.1 Lachnospiraceae bacterium
TCCCTCCTTAATATCAGGAGAAGAAATCTCTGTGTAATAAGATCCTTCCAATCCGGTAGTAACATCTACTTCCTTCGTCTTTGTGATAACATTTCCCTCTTCGTCGGTGCCAGAATTTTCTTCGTCAACTACTTCAATATAGCATGTTCCATCTTCACGTTCCTGAATATATTCATAAGGTACTGCCAAAACATCATCTGCTTCTTCCGTAATAATACTAACCTGAACATTCATTCCAAGACGAAGTCTCTCATTTTGATCATCCAAGGAAATTTTCACTCCAAAAGTAGCATCTCCAGAATTTGAACTACCAGAAATAGAGGATAAATCTCCTCCAAGAAGGGAACTATAATCAGAAAATCCACCTGTAGATGATGACTCTGATGCCTTTAGGGCAACATAGGTAACCTTACCGGTTAATTCTTCATCTCTTGTAGCATCTGTTTTCATGACTACAGACATTCCTTCTTTTACATCTGCAATATCATATTCATCTACATTTGCTTCTACATAAAACTCTGACAAACCTTCTACTAAGGCTACCGTTGACCCATTAAAGGTACGTCCTGTTTCTACATTTAGCTCTGTAATAGCCCCTGTAGTATTGGTACGAATAACGGCCTGATTAATTGTTTCATCTAAATCTGCAATATTGTCATTGTAAGTATCGATGGTATCCTGCTGAGTTTCATCATAGGACTCTTTTGCATCTGTAATAGAATCGTCATTTTCATCATTGATATTATCTACCTGAGTCTGAGCGTTATCATATTCTGTCTTTGCAGAGTCCATGGTTGTTTTCTTCTGCTGTAAAGTAGATGCCATGGAAGAAAGTTCTGCTTCCGCTTCTGATTCTGTTTTTCCAGCCTTTATTAAATCTTTCTTTTGTTTATTGTACTGCTTCTCGTAATCTTTATAATCTTTCTTTGCATTTTCATAAGCTGTCTTTTTCTCATCCCTGGTAGTCGTAGCAGATTCCAAACGTTCACTTCGATTACTTTGAGCATCTGCAACCTGTTGATCATAATCCGCATCCTGAGTAGCTTTATCCGCTACTGCTTCATCACGAGAAGATATTGCATCAGACCTTTGCTCTTCTACATCAGAAACATCCAAAACACAAATAACATCTCCTGCATTTACCAAATCACCAACTTTCACACACACTTCTTTTACTTTGTATCCTGCTAAGTCAGTATATACTTCCTCTGTAGTTGAAGCCGCAACGGTTCCCGTACCACTTACAGAAGCTACGATAGAGTGCTTTGTCAACTCCTCTGTGACAATGTCAGAGCCTGTATTTTTCTTACTCTTTGAACTTGAATACACTACTCCAACAACAACTGCAACAATTAGTACTATTACAATCACTGTAATAATTACTTTCTTTTTTGATTTCTTCTTTTCTCCCATGGAAATCTTCCTTTCTCGCATATTTTCTATGATTTCCTCAAATTGTCTTTTATGCAATGTGTTTTCATTGTAAGAAATTTTTTTCCAATCTTCAAGTAGCCAATGTAATTTTAATAAATTATTAATAATTCTTTCCAAAACAAAAAACCCTCTCGGATAATTCCGAGAGGGCTAAATAAAAATTAATATTATCTATAAAATGCAAATGTCATACAATTTGATGAAGGAAGATTAGATGCTGTTTCTGTAACTGCCTTCGTTGTTGTGCTATCCTTGTACTTATACTTAATCGTGTAAGTTTTTGTCTTTTTGTTATACTTTACGCTCTTAATATCTGTATAAGTTCCATTGAGTTTATCCTTGTAGAACACATATACATAAGTTGGTTTATAAAGTGAGGATGATTTCGAATAGTAAGAAGCATAGTAACCACTACTATTACTTTCATATCCACTATAATAATTTCCAAAGGCCACCTTGGTCTTATTATTTTTAACCACTTTGTATACCATGTTTCCGTTTTTATCATAGGTGCCTACAACAATATCCATCAGTTTACTATTTGATCCCATAGTAACTTTTACTTTACCACTCTTACCGGATAGATATAGATTGCGAGTCATACTTGTGGTACCACTTCCATCTGCATCGGTATACTTATAGGAAACCTTTCCCTTAGAACCAACCTTGATTTCTTTTACAACCGGAATAGTGGTTTTTTCTACCTTAATCTTATTTGTTGTTGTAACTTTTTTATAGGTCTGTGGCTGATATACTAACTTATTCGATGTATTTAATTTTGCCTTTACATAGGCAGATACATCAGAAGAGTATGCAAAAATACTATTGCCCGCTGCATTTACATAATAGGAATTATAATTTGCATCGTAATCATAGTAATATTTTGTAGTTCCAGTCGTTACTTTATTAGAAACATTGTTGGTTGTTTGAATATAGTAA
>JAIKXK010000299.1 GCA_024684155.1 Lachnospiraceae bacterium
AATCCTGATACATCTCTGCAAGGCCTGCCATGCAACCATCACAATTTGCTTCAATATTTCCAAGAGACTCTTTTACAATCTGTTCTCTTTCTTCTTTTGTAGTTTCACTAATTAAATATCCCATGATGTCTCCTAACTTTATGTCAGCCACCGGTGCCGACGTATAATTCCATTCCAAAAAAGAATATAGCAAATCCCACTATAACACGCAAAATAAATTTTATAGGATATGGCAATTTTCGAATAACAGGAATCTGTCGATCCCAGTAGTAAATGTTTCCCCATACAAGTGGTGGTACAACAAAAACTAATAAGGCAGATATTATTTCCTTAACCATATCCTGTTGGGTTAATAGTAATGCATCTAAACAATAAACTGCAGCTATAAACCAACCAATTGTATAGGCAAAAATCGCAATAATTTTTTTCCAAATCACATTGGTTCGAAATCCTGGTAAAATTGGTCCTCTTCCTCGTAGTTCAAGGACACGTTTCATCTCTTTTGCTGTTGAATATCGATCATCTGGATTCATGGAAGTCGCTTTTGTTATCATTCTTTGCATACGATCATAGGGGACTGTTCCCTCATTTGGATATTTACCAACCATTAGTTGATTCATCAGAACGCCTACCGAGTACAAATCCGTTCTTACATCTGTTTGTTGAAATCCAAATTGCTCCGGAGCTGCATATCCAACCGTTCCAAGAATTGTTGTATCACGATTATATTCAGCCTCTTTATTATGAAATCGTGATATTCCAAAATCCAGCAACTTAACGGTACCCGCATTTGTAATCATAATATTAGATGGAGTGACATCCCTATGAATGATTCCCGCATTATGTATCATATCTAATCCATCTAACAGTTGTCCGATTACATCTACAATTTCTTCCATATCCATATATTGTTCCTGATCAATTCGGTCCTGAAGAGTAGTTCCATTAACATATTCCTCAATAACATAAAATTTATTTTCTCTCTCATAGACCAATTGAACATTCACAAGATTTTGATGTTGAATCATCACCCACTTCTTGGCAATTTCATAAGCTTCTTTGCTCACTTCTTTTAGGACAAAAACTAGTTTTGTTTGTTTTTGCAAAACCATCCATGTATGAGGATTTTCTTTACCATTATCCAAAGGCGTAATAATTTCATATGTACTTTCTAAATAATCTTTTGTAAAATTCATACTCAAAACAACCCTTTAAATATGCTATACTTTTTATAATTTCATCATCACTATATTATCATTTTTAGGAAAGTTATGAAAAAAACAACGGGAAATCTCTTAGATATTTTAAAATCAGCTACCTCTATTGACGACTACTTCAAAAAAGTAGAAGACAATATGATAAATACTTCTTTAGCTGAAGAACTAAATAATATTATTCTTAATAAAAATTTAAAAACCTCAAAGCTCTTTTCAGAAGCAAATATTGATCGTTCGTATGGATACGATATTTTAAATAATAAAAAACACCCTTCCCGTAACAAATTATTGGCTCTGTTATTTGCTATGCATCTATCAGACGATGAGGTACAAACTCTTTTAAAAACTACCGGGTACCCCCAGCTTTATGCTAAAGATACCCGAGATAGTATAATTTTATTTGCATTTCATAACAATTATTCTCTTGATCAAGTAAATGATGCCCTCTACGATATGGGTTTTGAAACTCTATCCTAATTAAAATTAACAGTAATCGGATCTGTTTCTACAATCGTATCATAGGTATCATCATTGTAAATGTGAAATTTCAATTCCATTGTATCTATAGATTCAATTCCATTGTCTTCCAAATCTGATTCAAAGAATGTAATACTACTAAATGCTTTTCTCTGCGGCATTACCATTTCAGAAAATGCCGGATCTACCATATATCCATTAATAGAAACATCTGTTGCCGAAATATCAACCTTCTGGTCTCCGTTATTTTCAATATATAAATAAATATCTGCTCCCCAGAAACTATCTTCAGAGTCTAATTTTTGTGCAACAATACGATATGTACCATCGTTATAAAGTTCCGTTCCTTCATCATTGTATGTCTGTTCAAAGCTTCCTGCCGCTGATGTATTAATTGTAATCACATCTGTTACAAATAAATCTTCCCAAGTCTCATCATCATAAACTCTAAATTGCGCTTCCACTGTTTGGATTGTTTCAATGCCTGCTGCCTTTAACGAAGAACTAAATATATCCATTGTAGCATTTGCTGTCTTTCCTGCTGCTACAGTCTCAGCAAATAATGGGTCTGTCATTACACCATTTACTGTTGTCCAAGAATTTGATACTACTACATCCCTATCAGTAGTATTTGATATTTCTAGCGCAAACTCTGCTCCCCAGAATCCATCAGTGTCTAAACTTTTTAATTTAACTGAAACGCCATCTTGATCAAACAAAACCTGTTCCTCCACGGTAACATCTGAATTAGCATTAGAAGAATCTTCGGATTCGGTTGTAATCTCTCC
>JAIKXK010000303.1 GCA_024684155.1 Lachnospiraceae bacterium
TGTATAATCATAGGAAGCCATATCCTCTGCTTTTATTTCTAAAGAAATTGTTTCCTTTTGCCCTGGCTCTAAAATTTCTGTTTTATCAAAGGCACCAAGTACTACTTCACTTTTTTCAATTCCACCCTTTGTATAAGGAGATTTGTAATAAAGTTCTACTACTTCTTTTCCAGCAACTGAGCCTGTATTTGTCACAGTAACCTGAGCCGTTATGGTCGTTCCGTCAAAAGTCACTTTATCTAACGTCTTTTCAAAACTGCTATAGCTTAATCCATAACCAAATGGATATTGCACCGTCTTATCATAATCAATAAATCCATCCGCTGCTGCCGTTTCATAATAACGATATCCTACGTAAATTCCTTCAATATAATTTACAAAGTGATAGTTATCTTCACCGGAACTGGCATCTCCACTTCCTGCTGCGCCTGCTGTATTTACATAGGTTGCATTACTATAGTCATAATCTCCATGACTATAATAGGTAGGATTTGATTCCATTTCATAGGCAAAGGTATCTGCCGTCTTACCTGATGGATTTGCAGTACCATTTAATACGTGGCCAAGACCTATCGTTCCTACAGAACCAAAGCACCCACACCAAAGGGCTGCATCGATTCCTTCATCTTCTAAGAAACCAAGCTCTAAGGCATTGGTAGAATTGATTACTACCACTACAGTACCAAAGTTTTCTTCTAGTAAAGAAATGGTTTTCTCTTCTGCTGCATTTAATTCTAAGTAATGCTTGCCACTTTCTCCGCCGTAGTAATCTGACATATCCTTTGGCAAGTCATCTCCTTCACCACCAACACGGGAAATTACATACACTGCCACATCAGAATATTCCTTTGCAGAAGGAAGTACTTCACTTAATTCTTCGGGCTCATTTTCATATAGTCCAAAGTCTGTTCCAACGATTCCCATATCTTCTGATTCTTTGGCATTCTCTTCATAGAAAGAAATAAGATCTTCATTTAACTCAAATCCGGATTCCTTTAATCCATCATAAAGATTGGTGTAATTTGTTCCACCAGCTCCAGATCCTGTTCCTCCAAAGGTTGAATAATATCCACCTCTGCCAAAGACATTTAGTTTTGTTTCTCCATCTAAAGGAAGAGTATTATTTTTATTCTCCAATAACACAATTCCTTCTTCTGCTTCCTGAAGTGTAATGGCTTTTGCCTCTTCTTCTGCTGCCTCTACAGTCTCTCCTGTAGGTGCCTTTGCAAAAACTGCATTGTCCACTACACTAAAATAAGGTTTTAGCTGAAATACTACAAAGTTAAACACAACACAAAACACCATAAGGATTGTCATAAGAACAAATGCCACCTTACTAGGACGCTTTATGGTTTTTCCTTCGTACACTCGCAATTTTTCTTTTCGTTTTTCTTCCCTGGTCATATAATCCTCCAATAAATTTACATTCATATCATCTCTTGTGGCTTCATACTACCAACTTTTTTTCATAAAAAAAGCCCTTTGGCAGATATGGTTTTTCAGTTGGCAGATGTTGTATTGTTTTTTCATTTCCTTTGATATAATCTATAGCCAAAAGGGGGATTATTTATGAGATTCGCTATTGTAGACGACAGTAAATTAGACCAGGATATGATTATTGAAAATCTATCCAAATACTTCAAAGAAACTGGTGATGATTTCACCTATCAGATATATGAAAATGGTGTGGACTTTTTAAAAGAGTACACCTTTTCCTTTGACTGCATTATTTTTGATATTGATATGCCAGAAATGTCTGGAATTGATGTGGCAAAAAATCTTCGTCAAAAGGATCCTAACGTTACCATTATGTTTGTAACCAATATGCCTCAGTACGCATTAGAAGGTTATGCCGTAGATGCAGTGGATTATATTTTAAAACCACTGTCCTATCCTGATTTTCGACTAAAAATCAAAAAAGCCATTCGCTATGTGGTAAGAAATTCCAACCGTAAGATTACCATTAAAACGCCAAATGGTGTTCATATTGTAAGTACCAACGATATTTTATACGTGGAGTCTAAGCTTCATTATATTTATTACCATACGAAAAATACCGTTTATAAAATGAGAGCAAAGCTTTCTGATGTAGAAGCAATACTTTCTCCTTTTCATTTTTCTAGAAGTGGCGGAAGTTATTTGATAAACCTTGCCTACTTAGAAAAAATCGAAGGCAACGAAATCATCGTCTATGGAGAAACCCTACCCTTAAGTCGCAGTATGAAGTCATCTTTAATGTCTGCATTCACAAAATATATAGGAGGTATGGATAACGAATGAGTTTTTCAGTTTTAGTATTTGAAGAAATGCGTCTACCCTTAGAATTGCTTTCTGCTACTTTAATTCTTCTACTTCCATATGCACCGAGAAAGTCCAAATTTCTCTCTCGCGTCATTTCCTGCTATATCGGTATGACTCTTTTTTCATTGATTTATTTTGTGATTTTTGGAACAGACAAAGGCCATCCGCGCTTTCGACTGCTTATACTGTTTTGGTATTTGCTGATATTCTTATTTGCACCCCTCTTTGCCTCCATTTGTTTTGAACTGACTACATCGGATGCCCTGATTATTGGAACCTTAGCCTTTCCTTTGCAAAATATTGTTTATTGCTTTTTCCATGTATGGATCTGCCAGCTGGTCTTTCCTTATATTCGTGAGCATCTTTATATTTATATACCTGCCACCGCCATTATCTGTAGCGAATTATTCTATTTGGCCTACCGCCTCTTTTCACCTATTTTAAAAGAAAGCGAACCCCCACTTCAGGAAGATACAAAAAAAAGTAAAGTAACAAACTCTGTTCTCTATGTTATTTTTGTTTTCTTTCTTATTTACTATCAGGCCATTTTAAATCGGGGTCCAGCCTTTATGAATCATATTTCATGGATATCTGGTGTATTAGCCTGTGTTTTAATCTTAGGATTTCAATATAACTTTATAAACGCCCTTGTCTACGCAGGAAAGACAAAGAATATGGAACAGATGCTTAAAAACAATGAGCATTACTACCTGCTATCGAAAGAACACATAGCCATTATCAATCGCAAATGCCACGACTTAAAACACCAGCTAAAAGTACTACGTAC
>JAIKXK010000370.1 GCA_024684155.1 Lachnospiraceae bacterium
TAATTGTACTTTAGGGGAATTATCAAAAGAATGTAATTTATCTACATCTACTATTAGCCGTTATCGAAATGGTAGTCGTAGGCCCTCTATCAATAATAACCATGTTGCACAACTAGCTAGAGGAATTGCATTATTTTCCAATATGGAGTATGAAGAAGTCTTTTCTTCTCTAAATTCTTCCATCTGTAATCAGCAAGCCAGTGTATGTTATCCTAATTTTTCTTATCGCTTTCATAAAATCCTTTCAGAATTAAATATAAAACCAAAAAAACTGGCTGAGTTTATGAACTATGACTCATCCTATATTTCATTGGTTCGCAATAATAAAAGAAAGCCAACTGATTACGATTCTTTTACAGATACATTATGCAATTATATAGGAAAATATCATAATACCCCAAAAGAAACAGAGACTTTAATCTCTCTAATGGAACAACCAGATCTCATTGATATTCCACTGGAAAATGTTTACAAAGAATTAAAACTATGGTTATTAGATGAATCCACTTCAGAAGAAAATCAGGCAATTGCAACACAGACAAAACACTTTTTAACCTCTTTAGAAGAGTTTAATTTAGATGAATACATCCGTGCCATTCATTTTGATACATTAAAAGTTCCCACCCTGCCTTTTTTGCTTCCTACGACTCACTTCTACCACGGACTTGATGAAATGAAAAAAGCAGAATTAGATTTTCTTAAAAGCACTGTATTAGATCCTGCTGTTACAAACATCTATATGTTTTCAGATATGGATATGGCCGATATGGCATCAGATAAGGAATTCGCTAAAAAATGGATGGGCGGTCTTGCTCTTGCCTTAAAAAAGGGACACCATATTCATACCATCCACAACATTCATAGACCTATGGAAGAATTAATGCTAGGCTTGGAAGGTTGGATTCCACTTTATATGACCGGCCAAGTACATCCTTATTATTTTCCACAGTCTAATAGTGATATTTTTTGCCATTTGGAATACTACTCTGAAACAACCTGTTGCCATGGAGAATCGATAAAAGGTCATCATTCAAAAGGTATGTACTACGTATCAAGGGCATCTAAGGATTTAGCTTATCACAAAAACAGAACCAAAGAGCTTTTTGAAAAAGCAACTCCCCTCATGAATATTTATGACAATGACCATGAAGCAGAGTTCTATAACTACTATAAATCTATATATAAAAATAACGGTACCTGGTATAACAAGTTTTATCATCTTCCCTTATACACTTTAAGCGGAGATTTAGTTGAGAAAATCTGTATTTATAATCACTTTAACAAAAACCAGGCATCCTATTTTATAAATGAGGCGCAGGAACGAAAAAAATATTTCATCGATAATATAACTCATTACGCAGTATATGATGAATTTCCATTTCTTACGAAAGAAGAATTCGAACATCATCCTGCCTTCTTAACTTGCTCTAATATCACTGCAAACTATAGTTACGAACTTTATTTAGAACATCAAGAGCTAACAAAAAAAGCCGGCAGTGAATATCCTCACTATCATCCGACTTTTTCTGAAGAAACATTATTTCGAAATATAAAAATCAATGTGTTAAACAAGAAAGTTGCTTTGATCACAAAAGACAAGCATCCTCATATACACTTTGTAATACATCATCCTGAACTAATAAAAGCGATACAGGATATTTATCCTATTATGTATGAAGAATGATTAATTAAAATAATCATCAATGCCATCGGCAATTCCTTCTGCCATCACTTTTTGATTGCTGTCATTTGCCATATAACTATCATCATAAGCATTGGTCATAAATCCCAGTTCAATTAAAGTGACTGGAATTGTACTCCAATTGGTTCCTGTTAAATCATCTCTTTTTGATAGGCCACGATTTTTCAATCCAGTAATACAGCAATAATGAAGCAGGATATTATTGGATAAAGACTCACTCTTCGCAGATAAATATCCAACATAAGGATTTGAGGCAGATGGATATAACATCGTTACGCCAGACACACTAGAATTATTAGATCCATCTGCATGAAGACGAATCGCAATATCACATTCCTTATTTAATAATTCTGCTCGTTCTTTATTTGAAATATTTACATCATTGGAGGTACGGGTCATTACCACCTTATAGCCTCTATTCACGAGTTCTTTTTTTAATTTCTTTGCAACTCTTAGGGTAAGCTTATATTCTGGTAATCCTGTGTATCTTCCTCTTGTACCCGCTGCTACCTTTGTTTTATATACTGATGAACCAGGCCCCATAGGTTCTTTTCCATAATTACCCTGACTTTGATGTCCTGGGTCAATTCCTATAACAGCCTTAGGAGTCACCTTGACTTTGCAGGTAACTTTCTGCTTACCTACTTTTGCAGTTACTTTAACAGTTCCATACTTTTTTGCTGTAAACTTACCTGAAGATGTAATCTTTGCCTTCTTTTTATCAGACACTGACCACTTTGCATTTTTCAAGTTCACCTTGAACTTATAAGTTTTTCCAGCTTTTAACTTCGTTTTCTTCTTGGTAAACTTCAACTTCTTCACTGTGGTTGTAGTATTCGAAGATGATGTCGTTATGGTTTCTGTAGAAGACGTTTCTGTAGCATACACCGTTACCACGCTTTCCCCGCCAAACGAAACCAACATGGATAATAATAAAAATGCTACACCTAATTTTTTTATTTTTTTCATACTCTCTTCCCCTCTTTTATTGTTTCACCACTTTATTAAACTCGTAAGGAGTATTTTGATATACATAGTAATTCAAATAGTTTGTGTATAAAGTATTGGCATGGGATCTCCATTGAAGCATTGGTTTTTGAGACGGATCATCATCCGGATAGTAGTTCTTCGGTAAATCCACATACTCTAAGCCCTTTGCCATATCACGTTTGTATTCCTTATCTAGAGTATATCGGTCATACTCCGGATGCCCCATACAATAAATCTCTGAACCATCTTCCTTCATGCAAAGTAAAAGTCCAGCTTCTTTGGATTCAGCTAAAATCACCATATCTGGAATTTTTCGAACATCTTCCACATCTACTTCTGTATTTCTACTGTGAGGAACATCAAAATAATCATCAAATCCTCTTACCAAAGGCACTTTTCTATGCTGTACTTTATGAGAAAATACACCAAATACCTTCTTGTCCAAAATATGCTTTTTTACACCATAGTGATGGTATAATCCAGCCTGGGCTCCCCAGCATAAATACAAGGTAGAAGTTACATGGGTCTTTGCCCAATCCATAATGGTACAAACTTCATCCCAATAATCCACCTCTTCAAACTCCATGAGTTCTACTGGAGCACCGGTAATAATAAGACCATCATAATTATTCTCTTTTACATCAGAAAAGGTCTGATAAAAATTATTCAAATGACTCTTTGATGTATGAGTCGCCTTATGAGATTCAACGGCCATAAACGTCATATTACACTGCAAAGGTGTATTCGAAAGCATACGTAAAATCTGAAGTTCGGTATCTTCTTTTAAAGGCATTAAATTTAAAATCGCAATTTCCAAAGGTCGAATATCCTGATGCATGGCACGATCTTCATCCATTACAAATATATTTTCTTTTTCTTCCAAAATGGAATATGCAGGTAAATCCCGCTGTGTACGAATCGGCATTATTCTTCCTCCTTGTTTGCAAGTTTTATAAGTTCATCTTCAGAAAGGACCCTAATTCCTAGAGCATTTGCTTTGTCTAGTTTCGATCCCGCAGCCTCTCCTGCTACAAGATAATCTGTTTTCTTTGAAACAGATCCTGTTACCTTTCCTCCATTTGATTCAATAAAGGATGCGGCTTCTTTTCTTCCCATGGTTGGAAGCGTTCCTGTAATAACAAATGTTTTTCCATCAAATACAGATGATGCTAAAGCTACCTCTTCCTTTTTCGTATTTACGCCATAGGATTGTAATCTTTCTAATATTTTAAGATTTGCTGGTTCACGAAAATAAGTAAAAATACATTTTGCCGTAATTTCTCCAATATCAGAAACCTCTGTCATTTCCTCCACAGAAGCTTTTGCAATACTTTCAATAGAACCAAAATGGACTAAAAGAGCCTTTGCTGCAGACTTTCCAACGTTTGGAATACCAAATCCTGTAAAAAGCTTATCTGCATCTTTATTCTTAGCATCTTCAATTACCTGTAACAGTTTATCGGTGTTTTTTTCTTTTCCAATAATTCCACTTTCAACAAGTTCATCACGATGCTCTTTTAAACAAAATACATCCGCAATATCTCTAATATAGCCTTTTCGAACTAACTCTTCAATATATACCGTACCAAAGCCTTTTAAATCCATAGCATCTCTTCCGGCAAAGTTAATAATATTTCGCTCTAACTGTGCAGGACAAGAAGCCGAGGTACATTTAATATCAGCAGTATTTTCCTCTCTTACAGTTTTGCTACCACAAACTGGGCAAATATCTGGTATTTGATAGGTCACTGTTCCATTTGGCCGCTTGTCTCTAACAACAGATTTAATTCTAGGAATAATTTCTCCAGATTTATAGACTAAAACCGTATCTCCAATTCCTATATCCAAATCATCTATAAAATCCTGATTATGCAGTGTTGCACGAGAAACTGTCGTGCCACAGAGACGAATCGGCTCAAATACTGCAGTAGGATTGATTCTTCCCGTACGACCAACGGATAATTCAATATCCAAAATCTTTGTTTCCTTTTCTTCCGGTGGATATTTATAAGCCACAGCCCATCTTGGAACCTTTGCTGTATTTCCTAAATACTCTCGATCGCTATAGGAATTAATTTTTACTACAGCCCCATCTATGTCATAGGAAAGATTTCCTCTGTTTTCTCCTATAAAAGAAATAGCTTCCCATACCTCATCAAAGGTATTACATAACTTGTAGTTTTCAATTACTGTAATTCCCTGAGACTTCATATATTCATAGGCCTCTGTGTGGGTTTGAAACTCACGTCCACGAACCTGTTGAAGATTAAAGATAAACAAAGATAATTTTCTCTCTTTTACCACAGCGGAGTCTAATTGACGAAGGGTTCCTGCTGCACAGTTTCTTGGATTTGCAAAAGTCTTTTTTCCTAATAGTTCCTGGCGTTCATTTACCTCATCAAAGTCCTTATTTTTCATATAGACTTCTCCACGTATTTCTAAATACTCAGGTGCATCAGAAAGGGTTTGTACTACATCATCAATGACTTTTGCGTTTTCCGTAACATCTTCTCCAAATTCAATTCCATCCCCTCTTGTTTCTGCCATCACAAGATTCCCATTTTCGTAGCGAAGAGACATGGACAGTCCATCAATTTTGTATTCCACAACAAACTGAGGATGATCTAATTTTTCCTGCATTTCAGTAACAAATGCCTCAACTTCTTCCTTAGAAAAAACATCCTGTAAAGAAAGCATAGGAACATTATGTCGAACTAAAACGCCTGCTTCTCTTTTTGCCTTACCGCCAACATGCTGGGTTGGAGAAGTGTTTTCAATTAGTTCCGGAAATTTTTGTTCTATCTTCTTTACCTGTTGCATCATCATATCATATTCATAATCTGTGATTTCTGGTGCATCTTCATTGTAGTAAAGGTTACTGTGATACTCTAAGGTTTCTCTCAATTCCTTCAGTGTTTTTCTTGCCTCATTTATATCCATTTCATACCCCATCATTATAAAAGTTGATTTTTTAATTTTTGGATTTCTTCTCTGGAAAGGGTCCGATATTTGCCTTCCCCTATTCCCTCTAAGGTAAAGTCCATAATTCGAATTCTCTTTAAATCCCGCACATGATAATCGAGTTCTCTACACATGCGACGAATCTGACGATTCAATCCCTGGGTGAGTATAATAGAAAAGGTTTTATCATCTATTTTTTTCACCTTACAAGGTGCTGTCTTTTTCTCTAATTCTGATAGATAAACTCCTGACTGCATATGCATCATAAACTGTCCTGTAATAGGTTTATTGACACGAACCACATACTCTTTTTCATGATAATTAGATGCCTTTAGAATTTCATTGGTCAAATCACCCTGATTGGTTAAAAGTAAAAGTCCATGAGAATCCTTATCTAATCTTCCAACAGGATATATTCGAATTGGATAGTTAATATAGTCAACGACATTATCCTTTTCTCTCTTTTCAGCAGTACATACAATTCCTCTTGGTTTATTGAATAGCAAAAAGACTTCCTCTTCCTCTAGTACCACCGATGTTCCTCTTACCAAAACCTTTTGGCCAGGTTTTACCTTTGCCCCCATCTCGGCCACTTCGCCATCAATGGTAACTACACCTTCTGCCACTAATTTATCCCCTTCACGTCGGGAACAAAAACCAGCTTCCGATAAATATTTATTAATTCGAATTTCTTTTTCTTCCATAATAAAATCTTTCTAAAATAAAACAAGAGAGTCTTCCAATGGAAAACTCTCTCGTAAGCATTTAAATTATTGAGGTCCTAAATACTCAGACTTAATGTAGCCTTCCTTACCGTTATAGCTTACCTT
>JAIKXK010000392.1 GCA_024684155.1 Lachnospiraceae bacterium
CCATATAGCTTTGCCAATTTCTACGATTTATCAGTCGAAGAAAAATCAAAGCCACATCCATTAAAATCAATCCACCAGGCAAAACATAATTTAGTGACCATCGATGAAATCCTAACATAACATCAATTCCAACTACCATAATTACACCAACTATAATCGCACCAAAAATACGTTTCATATAGCCTGCTTCCGGTTTCGTCATCAGCCAAATCATAAACAATCCATATAAGCAGGACACTCCGGTAATAACAACTGGAAGCAAAGCTCCTCTATGGTAATAAACTAAAACCCCCAGGCAGATAAAACTTCCGGTCCAGGCCGAAAACAAAAGTCTCATAACAATATTAATTTTTTTAATTTTATCCACCACGTTAGGATAGGTTTGAATCCCATCATTCGGTCCTTCCATAACTCCATTACACAATGGACATTTTTCTGTATCATCTTTTACATATACACCGCAATGATTACACTTTTTACTCATAATACACCCCATTTGTTTCAATAGTAACATCTACCCCATCTTTCGCAATCTGTCTAAAACATCTTCTCTGAATAGATGTATCTTCAAATGCTGAAGTAAAGGTATAGGCTAAGGTATCCTTATAAGATGTAATGGTACATTTTAATTCTTGTCCTTTTGAAAATGACAAAAAAGAATGAAACATCTTTATGTAAGGTTCATATTCCTCTTTCACTTTTATGTTACCAATATTTGTAATTGTGGTTGTATTTGCCAAGGCAGCTCTATTATAAACAACCTTGATACCCACATTTTTCAAAAACAATGGTACACTCCGAGCAATAAATAACTGTTCATTTGAAACATTATAGGAGAATATAGATTCTAAGTGTTCTTTATTAATTTGTGATGTCAAACTTTCATGAATTGCTTCAACCACTTCTTCAAAAGTATATTCTTCTTTTTTAGGGATAAATTCAGCAGAAACCATTACAAAAAAGTTTTTTGTGGTAATAGAGTCAAAATATGGTCGCATATTAACAGGTACCGCAACACGAATAGGCTTTTCCTCAGAAATACTTCTCCTATGTGTCTGATATGTTGCATACACAAAAGCAGAGATCAAATATTCATTAATGGAAATCCCATATTTTTCTTTACTCACCTTTTTCAACTGACTCACTGGCATAAATCCATGGGTCACTCCAAACCCATTATAAGGAAGTTTATCTCCTTTAATAAGGAATGCTTTTTTACTTGCATATAAACTTTTCGAAGCCTTTTTATAATTAGAAACATAACTATCTTCTCTATCTAAGGATGTTTCTTCACTAAGGCCATCTCCAAGCTTTTCTGTAATTTCCGGATGCATCAAACGTAGATACTGATAGGTAAGTTCACGAAGGAATCCAATTCCTCCCATACCATCTGTAAGTACGTGAAACACTTCTAGATTAATTCGTTTCTTATAATAAGATACCCGAAACAAATAGCTGTTATTTTTATTTGCATAAATCTTTCTACAAGGATATGTTTCTTCTTCAAACACTCTAGGTGCTGGTTTTCCATTTTCTTCCAAATAGTACCAAAAAAAACCTGTTCTAAGTCTCAAATTAAACCCCGGCATTTTAGGAAGTACCTTATCAACTGCCTCTTGTAAAACCTCAGGATTTATTTCTTCATTTAACACTACGCTGATTCTATAGGTATTGGTCAAAGAATCTGTTGCAATTACCGGAAAAACTTTTGCTGTATTATCTAATTTTTCCCAATTTTTATAATCTTTTGCCATGTACTCTCACCTTTTTTTCGTCTTAACCAAATAAGTATAAGAAAAATAAAGATTAGTGTCAATAAACCAAAAAAATCCCGGTAGCCAACATAATCGCTACCGGGATAAAAATTTTAAATAAATCTTATAAGAAGCTGTACTTGCAAACAAAGATTACTGCCAATACATACATAAGAGGTGTAATTTTCTTCTTTTCTTCGCAAACAATGTTGCAAACAACATTGATTACTACATAAGAAATACATCCTATTGCAATACCTTCAGCAATTGAATACATCAAAGGCATACAAAGAACTGTTAAGTATGCAGGAACTGCTTCTCTTAAATCATTGAAGTTAATCTTAACAATTGAAGATAACATTAAGAATCCAACAAAGATAAGAGCTGGAGCTGTTGCAAATCCAGGAATTGCTGTAAAAATAGGTGCAAAGAAAATTGCAAGTAAGAATAACAATCCAGTTACAACAGAAGTAAGTCCTGTACGTCCACCGGCACCAACACCAGAAGAAGACTCAACGAAAGTTGTTGTTGTAGAAGTACCAAAGATAGCACCAACAGAAGTTGCAATAGCATCTGCTAAAAGTGCAGGTTTAATACGAGGAAGCTTTTCTTCTTCATCTAAGAATCCAGCTTTTTCAGATACACCAATTAAGGTTCCGATGGTATCAAACATATCTACAAATAGGAAGGAAAGTAAAACTACGATGAAGTTTAAAATTCCAACATTTGAGAAATCAGCCTTGAACGCCTGACCAAAAGTCTCACCTAAAGCTGAGAAATCAGTAATGCCAAAGCTAGGATATAAAGAATAGAATCCAGCTTCTACATCAACTGTATAAATTCCAACTCCCTGGCAGATCATTCCAAGTACCCATGTTGCAATAATGCCGATTAAGATAGATCCCATTACACCTTTGATGTAAAGAATAACTGTAATAAATAATCCGATTAAAGCAAGTACTGCACAGATACCCTGTGTATGCCAGTTATCACGGAATGCGGTGTAAGAAAGTAAAGTAGAATCATTGTTAACTACAAGGTAGCATCCCTGTAAACCGATGAAAGCTACAAACAATCCGATACCTGCTGAAACACCCTTCTTTAAAGTAGAAGGAATTGCATTAAAGATTGCTTCACGTACATTTGTAAGTGAAAGAACAATGAAGATAAGACCTTCTACGAAAACTGCCATTAAAGCAACTCTCCAGTCATATCCCAAGTTACCGCATACGGTAAATGCGAAGTAAGCATTTAATCCCATTCCTGGTGCTAATGCAAAAGGATAGTTTGCCATAAATGCCATACAAAATGTACCGATACAAGATGCAAGACATGTTGCAATCAAGATTGCGGTACTATCCATTCCTGAAGCGGAAAGGATATTAGGGTTTACTGCCAAAATGTAAGCCATTGTCATAAAGGTAGTAAATCCAGCCAATACTTCTGTTTTTACAGAGGTATTGTTTTCTTTTAGCTTGAAAAGTTTTTCTAACATTTCAGACTCCTCTCTTATTTCTTGACGTAAAACGCCATTACACAACATTTTGATTATAAAAAAAGGTCTTCTATTTTTCAATATATTTATTTACGAAAAAAACTTTTATTATTATAATTCTCATTATTGAATTACAATTTATACCGTGATATAATTTTTTAGTTTTTATTTTTTCATTCTGGGAAGGAGTTAACTTATGAAGATTGGGTTTGACAATGACAAATATTTAAAAATGCAATCAGAACATATAAAGGAAAGGATTTCTCATTTCGGGGATAAGCTCTATTTGGAATTTGGCGGAAAATTATTTGATGACTACCATGCTTCTCGAGTTCTTCCAGGGTTTGAACCTGATTCAAAAATGAAGATGTTATTACAGCTAAAGGATCAAGCCGAAGTTGTAATCGTTATTTCTGCAGGAGCTATAGCTTCTAATAAAATTCGTGGAGATTTAGGCATCACCTATGATCAGGATGTTCTTCGTTTAGTAGATGTTTTCCAAAACCTTGGCCTTTATGTCGGAAGTGTTTGCATCACTCAGTATACTGGCGAACCTGATGCAGATAGATTTAGAGAAAAATTAAAGGGATTAGGAATCGATTCCTATGTATTACACAAAATCGAGGATTACCCTGGAAATATTGATCACATTGTGTCTGAAGAAGGCTTTGGTAAAAATGACTATATTAAAACCACAAGACCTCTTGTTGTT
>JAIKXK010000405.1 GCA_024684155.1 Lachnospiraceae bacterium
AAAAAATGTATAAGGAAGGTGACAATTGAATTGACATTAGCTTATTGAGGGTGTAAATTACCTATGACGTATGTCTGAGAATAAAATTCCATATAGCAGTTCTCTTATTCAGAGTGGTGGAGGTACATAGGACCGATGAAACCACGGCAACCCCATTTGATTGGAAGGTGCCCTCCCTGAGCGAGTAATCGAACAATAAGGGGATTTGATGTCTTAGACTTGAATCCGCTTTGAAGCGGATTTTTTTATTTATATGCGAAATGGCCTTGGGCCGGAAAGGAACATTATGGAAAAATTATTATTTACATCTGAATCAGTTACAGAAGGACATCCTGATAAGGTTTGTGATGCTGTATCTGATGCTATCTTAGATGCATGTATGGAACAGGATCCTATGAGTCGTGTTGCTTGTGAAACAGCAACTTGTACAGGATTCGTATTAGTAACAGGAGAATTAACAACAAAGGCAAACTTGGATATTCCTGCTATTGTTCGTGAAACTGTAAATGAAATTGGTTACAACGATGCAAAGACAGGATTTGACGGTAACACATGTGCTGTTATGGTTGCACTTGATCAGCAGTCAGCTGATATTGCTATGGGCGTTGATAAAGCTTTAGAAGCAAAAGAAGGATCTTTAGTAGATGATCTTGATACTGGTGCTGGAGATCAGGGTATGATGTTTGGTTATGCTACAAACGAAACAGATTCTTATATGCCATATCCGATTGATTTAGCACACAAGCTTTCATTAAAATTAACAGAAGTTCGTAAGAATGGTACATTAAAGTATCTTCGTCCTGATGGAAAGACTCAGGTTTCTGTAGAATATGATGAAAATGAAAAGCCTAAGAGATTAGAGGCAGTTGTTTTATCTACACAGCATGATGAAGATGTAACTCAGGAACAGATTCATAAAGATATTAAGAAGTATGTATTCGATGAAGTACTTCCTAAGGAACTTATTGACGATAAGACACGTTTCTATATTAATCCTACAGGACGTTTCGTTATCGGTGGACCTCATGGTGATGCTGGTCTTACAGGACGTAAAATTATTGTTGATACCTACGGCGGAATGGCTCGTCACGGCGGCGGAGCTTTCTCTGGAAAGGATTGTACAAAGGTTGACCGTTCTGCAGCTTATGCAGCTCGTTATGTTGCAAAGAACATTGTTGCTGCTGGTTTGGCTGAAAAGTGTGAAATCCAGTTATCTTACGCTATTGGTGTAGCAGAACCTACTTCTGTAAACGTTGACACCTTTGGAACAGGTAAGTTAGATAGTGAAAAGTTAGTAGAAATCGTTCGTGAAAACTTTGATCTTCGTCCAGCTGGAATTATCAAGATGTTAGATTTGCGTCGTCCTATCTACAAGCAGACAGCTGCTTATGGACACTTTGGAAGAAATGATTTAAATCTTCCTTGGGAAGCTCTTGATAAGGTAGATGCATTAAAAAAGTATCTTTAAGAGATAAGCATAAATGATATAATAAAGGTCGTAGGGAGATTCTCCTTACGACCTTTTGTTTTACTATAGGTATTAGAATATGAAACTACGAGATCGATTAATAATTTCATTTTTTATAATTTTATTTGTACCCCTGTTATTGTTTACGGGGGTTGCAGTGGTGGCAGTGCATTTTCAGGGTGAAGATATATTAAAATTTCTGACCATGGATTTAGGCGTGTCCGTAATGATTATTTTATTTTTTACTGCCGTAATTCTGATTATGTGGATATACGGAAGTTTTGTGCAAAAGATTAATCATTTAAAAGAAGCTGCAGAAAATATTAAGGATGGAAATTTAGAATTTGATATTGATACAAGGGGAAATGATGAGTTTTCAGAAGTGGCAAAAGCCTTAGAAGCAACGAGAAGACGATTAAAGGAAAATGCAGTAGAAAAATTAGAAGCAGAAAATAATGAAAAACAATTAATCTCAAATATTGCTCACGATTTAAAAACGCCACTTACGGCAATTCAAGGATATGCGGAAGGGCTGTTAGATGGTGTGGCTTCAACGCCGGAAAAACAACGTTCTTATGTTAAGACCATTTGTAATAAAGCAGGGGAGATGAATACCCTATTAAATGAACTTACGATTTATTCGAAAATTGACACCAATCGAATTCCTTATAACTTTGAAAAGTTAAATGTCTCCAGGTATTTCATGGTCTGTGTGGAAGAAATAGGAATGGACTTGGAAAACCAAAATATTAAGCTTAACTATTTCAACCAGGTAGATGAAACTACAGAAATAATTGCAGATCCTGAGCAAATCAAAAGAGTGATTCATAATATTGTAGGAAACTCTGTGAAGTATATGGGTAAGAAATATGGTCTTATCCAACTGCGCATACTTGATGTAGGCGACTTTGTTCAGGTAGAGATTGAGGATGATGGAAGGGGAATTGCAGTAAAAGATTTGCCTTACATCTTTGATCGGATGTATCGGGGAGATGCATCGAGAAATTCTTCCATTCGAGGAAGTGGAATAGGTCTTTCCATTGTACGAAAAATCGTAGAAGACCATGGTGGGAAAATATGGGCAACAAGTAAAGAAGGAGAAGGTACGGTAATGTACTTTGTACTTCGAAAGTATCAGGAGATGTCGAATGAACAAGATATTGATAATTGAGGATGAAGAGGCAATTGCTGAATTAGAAAAGGACTATTTAGAGTTAAGTGGATTTGATGTAGATTTAGAAATGGATGGAGAAAGTGGATTAGAAAAAGCACTTTCCAATGACTATGATTTGTATATTTTAGATGTTATGTTACCAGGCATTGACGGGTTTGAAATTTGTCAGGAGATTCGAAAAGAAAAAAATGCTCCTATTTTAATGGTATCTGCCAGAAAAGAAGATATCGATAAAATCAGAGGCCTTGGCTTAGGGGCAGACGACTATATTACAAAACCTTTTTCGCCAGGTGAATTGGTGGCCAGGGTAAAAGCGCACTTGTCTAGATATGACCGTATTGTGGAGTCTTTAATGCCGGATAATACGATTATTAAAATTCGTGGTCTAAAGATTGATACAACTTCCAAGGAAGTTTGGGTCAATGGTGAGGCAAAGAGCCTTACAGCCAGAGAGTATGATTTATTAGAGTTTTTTATGAAGCATCCGAATCAGGTATATTCAAAGGAAGATATTTTTAGAGAACTTTGGAACATGGATGCTATTGGTGATATTGCCACTGTTACTGTTCACGTTAAAAAATTACGTGAGAAAATTGAAGTAGATCCTTCAAAACCTCAATACGTAGAAACTGTTTGGGGTATGGGATATAGATTTAAGGTATAAGCATAAGGGGGAGACAGCTATGGAACAATGGGAAATACTAGAAGAAGACGATGATATTATGGTTTGCTACAAGCCGGCAGGTATAGCAACTCAAAATGCAAAATCAACGGAACCGGATATGGTAAGTATCCTAAAAAATTACCGAAAGGAAAAAGGAGAAGATACATATATTGGTGTCATTCAACGATTAGACCAGCCGGTAGAGGGAGTTCTTTGCTTCGGAAAAACAAAAGAGGCAACTGACAATCTTACGAAACAGCTTCGGGATCACAAGATTACAAAAAAATATTATGCCATTATTACAAGGGGAAATATGCCTCACGAAGGTGTGCTTCAGGATTATCTTGTAAAAGATGGAAGAAAAGGAAGAGCTATGGTGGTGTCAGCAGATGATCCAAGGGCGAAAAAGGCAAAGATGTCTTATCGTGTAATCAATGAGGTGGACGATATGCGTCTTTTGGATATTACCTTAGAAACCGGACGATTCCATCAGATTCGAGCACAGCTTGCCAGCCGAACAGCCCCAATTTACGGAGATGTTAAGTATGGTGGAGTTGGAACAAACCGACCACTTTGCCTTTGCGCGTATCAAAGTAGATTCCTTCATCCAAAAACAGGAAGACCAATGGAGTTTACTATTAATCCTAAAGGCAAAGATTTCGAGGATTTGTTACCTTGACAGAGCAGACTTCCTTCACTAAAATATAGTGGATTAAATTGATAGTTAGGAGATTTTTAGCATGGCAAATGAGAAAAAACTGGTAGAAGAAATTACTTCTATGGAAGCTGATTTTACCCAGTGGTATACGGATGTTGTAAAAAAAGCAGAGTTAATGGAGTATTCTACCATTAAGGGTTTTATGATTTTAAAGCCCAATGGATACGCTTTATGGGAAAACATTCAAAAGGAATTAGATTCGAGATTTAAAGATAATGACGTAGAAAACGTTTATATGCCCATGCTAATCCCCGAATCATTATTACAGAAGGAAAAGGATCATGTAGAAGGATTTGCACCAGAAGTTGCCTGGGTTACCCATGGTGGTTTAAATGAACTTCAGGAAAGACTGTGTATTCGTCCTACTTCAGAAACTTTATTCTGTGATTTATATAAGAATATTGTTCATTCTCACAGAGATTTACCTAAGATTTATAATCAGTGGTGTTCTGTTGTACGTTGGGAAAAGACCACTCGTCCTTTCCTTCGTTCCTCTGAGTTTTTATGGCAGGAAGGACATACAGCTCACGCAACAGCAGAGGAAGCTCAGGAAGAAACCATTCGCATGTTGAATGTATATTCTGATTTTTGTGAGAATGTATTGGCAATCCCAGTTGTTAAGGGACAGAAAACGGAAAAAGAAAAATTCGCTGGAGCAGAGGCTACCTATACCATTGAAGCGTTGATGCATGATGGTAAGGCATTGCAGTCGGGAACATCTCATAACTTTGGTGATGGATTTGCAAAGGCATTTGGAATTCAGTATACCGATAAGGATAATAAATTACAGTACGTTCACCAGACTTCCTGGGGGGTATCTACAAGATTAATTGGTGCTATTATCATGGTACATGGTGATGATTCTGGACTTGTACTTCCACCTAAGGTTGCACCAGTTCAGACAGTGATTATTCCTATTCAGCAGAAGAAGGAAGGCATCTTAGAAGGGGCAGAGGGAATCCGTAGTGCTTTAAAGGCAGCAGGCCTTCGTGTGAAGTTGGATGACAGAGATAAATCTCCAGGATGGAAATATTCAGAGGCAGAAATGCGTGGAGTACCTGTTCGTGTTGAGATTGGACCTAGAGATCTTGCAGAAGGTAAGTGCGTACTTGTACGACGTGATACCAGAGAAAAGATGGTAGTTGAAATTGCCAATGTAGCAGAAGAGGTTACTAAGCTATTAGAAGTAATTCATGCGGATATGCTTGCTCGTGCAAAGGCTTATTTAGAAGCTCATATTTCAGATGCACATAATTATGATGAGTTTAAAGATGCAGTAGAAAATAAACCCGGATTCATCCGTGCTATGTGGTGTGGAGATGAAGAGTGTGAACTTAAGATTAAGGAAGACACTACTGCAACAAGCCGTTGTATGCCTTTTGAACAGGAAAAGATTTCTGATGTTTGTGTTTGCTGTGGAAAGCCAGCACATAAGCTTGTTTACTGGGGTAAGGCTTACTAATATTATAAGAATTTAGAAAACGCAAGGACGTTAAGTGTTATACGAAACACGCTCCTTATATTTCACCGAGGATACGCTCGCGCTCCTAGCCGAACGTAGCGGACACTAAGTTCGCATACGCTCACTAAGTGCCGACGTCCGTCTCAAGATCCTCTACGTGAAATATAAGGAGCGTGTTTTTATTATCAAAAACGACTTCCCTAATCATAATGTGTAGTGAAACAGAAAAAGTAGAGTTCTTTTACGTTATATAAGAAATATAATTATATATCTTATCCACCGTCTCAGGATCCTCTACATGAAATCCGTGGTGCCAATTGGTGGGGAATAGGGTATAATCTACATATTAGATTAGTGTATAAAAAATGGTAGGAGTAATAGATGAAGATAGTTATCCCAGTGGGAGCACAGAAGGTGCTGGAACAATTACAGAAAAATGGCTTCGAGGCATACGTGGTTGGTGGCTGTGTCAGGGATTCTATTATGGGAAGATGTCCTAATGATTGGGATATTACCACATCTGCTTTGCCGGAGGAAGTAAAGACCTGTTTTGAAAGAACCATAGATACGGGAATTGTGCATGGAACGGTAACGGTTCGTATGGATGGGGAAAGCTATGAGGTAACCACCTATCGAATTGATGGGAAGTATGAGGACGGCAGACATCCTACGGAGGTAACCTTTACTCCGAACTTAGAAGAAGACTTGAAGCGACGAGACTTTACCATTAATGCCATGGCCTATAATCCTACAGAGGGATTAGTGGATTTATTTGGAGGCGTTTCGGATATTGAAAGGAAAATGATTCGTTGTGTAGGAGATGGAATGGCAAGATTTTCAGAGGATGCGCTTCGGATGCTCCGTGCCCTTCGATTTTCTGCTCAATTGGATTTTGATATTGAAGAGGAGACTTTTCTCGCAATTCAAAAGTTGGCTCCTACCTTAGAGAAAATTTCTGCGGAGCGAATTCAGGTAGAATTGGTAAAATTAGTAACATCGAATCATCCGGAAAAAATGAGAGATGTGTATGAAAGCGGTCTCTCAAAAATCTTTATGCCAGAATGGGATGCTATGATGGAATGTCCGCAAAATAGCATTCACCATTGTTATAATGTTGGAGAACATACCATAGAGGTTATGAAACATGTTCCGGCAGAAAAGAAGATACGATTAGCAGCACTCCTTCATGATGTGGGAAAACCACTTTGTCGAAAGACAGATGAAAAGGGAAGGGATCACTTTAGCGGTCATCCACTCCTTGGAGCAGATATGGCAAAAGACATATTGCAGAGATTAAAGTTTGATAATGCCACCATAGATTTTGTGGTTCGTTTGGTGCGATACCATGACGAAAGACCGGCAGCTACAAAAAGAAATATGCGTCGCATGATGAATCGTGTTGGAAGTGAAAATATAGAAGATTTATTAACTATAAAACGCGGAGATGCAGCAGGACAAAGTGAGTATCAAATTGAAGAAAAGAATAATTATATCTTAGAGTTAGAAAGACTTTACAAAGAAGTGCTTAAAGATGAAGAAGCAGTAACGGTAAAGGATCTTAAGATTAATGGAAAGGATTTAATGGACCTTGGTATAAAAAAAGGCCCCAAAATTGGAGAAATCCTTCATACACTATTAGAACTTGTGATAGAAGATCCATCTATGAATGATCGGGAGATTCTTTTGGACAGAGCAAAGAAAGAGAATCAGAAATGAGGAAATTTTTCATAAGACTGGTAATGATTGCGTTTTGTATTTTTTGTTTTTGCGGATGTAGTAATGATGGGACCACAGAAGAAACGCAGGAAGTGACAATTCAAAGGAAACCAGGAACACCAGCAGATGGTGAGGAAGAAACAGAAGAAGAGAGTGAAGATACTCTTTATATGGTGCAGTCCTTTAACTGCGAAGAGGAAAAAGTAATCCTTCGATCGTTGAACTATAATAAAAATTACGTATTTAAATATTCATTAAATACTACGTTCCTGGATAAATACGGAGATACTACAAGCTCGATTAATTTTGTTTCTGGTTCTATTGTAACGATAGGAGATAGAGGAAGTGATGGCTCTTTAAAATCTTTGCAGATGTCTGATGAAGTCTGGACTTTTTCGGATATCCAAAAATACGAAATTGATGCAGATAATGGTATCTTAGAGCTAAATGATACAAATTATAAATTGACAGACAGCACAGCAGTTTTTTCCAATGGGATAGAAGGATCTTTGTCAGATATTGGAACAGAAGATGTTTTAACAGTAGTGGGAATGGATAAAGATATTTTATCCATTGATGTTACTACGGGACATGGATATATTTCTTTTTCGAATACGGATAAGTTTGATGGAAGTTTAGTCTATATTGGAAATAAAATTATCACCATGGTGACAAAAGATATGACAGTTACGGTACCAGAAGGAAGTTATGATGTGACAGTAGCTAATGATGGCTATGGTGGCACAAAAACAGTTGAAGTGGTTAGAAATGAAACTACACTATTAGATTTGTCAGAACTAGAGGGAGAAGGACCAAAAACCTGTAAACTGACTATCACTGCTACTACAGAGCTGGAAACTACCATTTATATTGATGGTACTGAGATAGAAAATGGAGAAGAAACAGAAGTAAAATATGGAAGACATATTCTTAGTATTTCAGTGGAAGGTTATGATACCTGGACAAAGACGCTTTATGTAAATTCAGAATCGGCAAATATTTCTGTTGATCCTACGGAAAGTGATACCAGTAGTAATTCTTCAGAGTCATCAAGTTCATCAAGTTCTACAGACTCATCTGATACAAATGGTAATTCGTCGAATTCATCAAGTGATACTACGAATTCGTCAAGTTCTACAGATTCATCTGGCTCGACGAATTCTACTACAGGTTCCTCTAGTTCCACTAGTGATAGCACGGATTCAGAATTAGATTATTTGTCCACATTGTCGGATTTGATATCTACTTTGTCAGGAACGAGCGATTAAGGAAATTGACCGAAAGAAATGAAAATGATTATAATAGACAACATAGAAATCATTTAAAGGAGGAAAAAATGTTTAAAGAGGAATTTTTACGTTGGATGGATGCTGATCTTTTAGATCCAGATTTAAAGCCAGAACTTATGAGTGTAAAGGATGATGAGGAGGCAATTAAAGATCGTTTTG
>JAIKXK010000414.1 GCA_024684155.1 Lachnospiraceae bacterium
TATCATCTGACAGATTTAAAAAATCTTTGTTTACTTGAAAGAGCTCATCTGAAATTACAATTTTACCTTCAGTGTCAAAGGTAATTAACCCTCTATCAAACACTTAATCATGATTCGGGTACATCAAAAACCCATTATTAAGGTCAAGTTTTTCTTCCGCCAAGCTTTTACTTCAAGGTTTCACTTGTAACAATACCAAATCAAATGGTCAAATCCATTTCTGCTGATATTAGATTCCGATTTTTTTATAATTTCATCCACCACTTGCTGATAATAACAATAATCTTTTAAATCCTTTACCTTTATTTTTATTCCGTAGTGTTTTGCATATTTAGGTATCGTCTTTCTTAAAATTCTGTCATAAATAGAATAATTGTCCTGTTCCTTTTTCCCTTCAAAAAGATAAAAAGCTGTATAATGACAAAACTTGCTTGCAAACGAAGTATTTGTACGGCCTTTTCTTTTATTACCTTTTTCACTTTCTCCCTTTGGAATAGTTTCTTCTTCAATTATTCTTAACAACTTATAATTAGTTTCAGCAGGGAACTGTAAATACCGCAACAGATCTTTTTTTCTTATATTAATTAATCGATTTGTTATTTCTACTCTTCCACCGCCGTCAGAGTTTAAATGCGTAGAATTTTCACTATCAATAGAAATAACCAGTTTCTCTATTAAATCTTTATATTCATCAGGACTGATTTTTTCATTCTCAGTAATCACCTTCGCAAATTTTCGGCAATACTCAACAAATTTTCCACTATAAGATGAATTGAAATGAATCATCGCCTCAACCCTTGCAACATTGTCTTGCGTCAATTTCACAAGGTTTTCATCCTGTTCCACCATTTCCAAATAATACTTTTTTGATAATTGTAATTCTTTATCTATTTTATTCATATCTGTTCTCCTGCAATAAGCTTTATGTCTAAATCGGTCTCACTAGCTTCTACCTTTTCGATTTTTCCATATTTATTTGTCATATTATCCCATCACATATTAAGATAATTCACTTAACAAAAAAACTATGAGTCCTTTTCAATCCACACAGCAGTTCCATTAACGCTGGTAACAATTGTATTATTTGAAAACGTCATAATATCAAAATCAACACCAATAAGCGCATTTGCCCCCTCAAGGATTGCATCATCCCTCAATCTATAAAGAGCTGTGCTTTTTGATTGAGACAACTTCGATTTATTTGTTAAAGATTCCAATCCAAAGAAGTCATTTACTTCATTACTAAGTTCACTAAAGAAACCCGTACCAACTAGAGCTTCATTTGTTACTACACCTAAATATTTTTTTATGGAATATCCTTCAAAATTAAATCCGGTTGTAATTAAAAAGTTTCGACGCTTTTGTTCTATATCCCTCCTATTTTGTTCGATTTTATGAAGAATTTCCTCTTTTTCCTGTTCTTCCTTTTGTTTTTTTTCATTTTCAATAGCACTATCAATATCTTTCGGTTTGATCGAGTCTTCAGGCTCAATATATTTCATTAGATAATCTTTTAAATCTTCGTCAATCTCTGTTAGTGACATACGATTTAACAAAATACGTCGTTGTTCACTAACTGATGCAAAATCATCCGCTCTACGGATGAGATCGACTAGCTGTCCACATTCAAAACATATTTCATACCGATTATTTCCGGTAAAAATAAAAGCACTTTGAATCATTGAACCTTGTTTTCTTCCACATATTGGACATATCAATTTTCCCATAATATAATACCCTCCAGTTTGAATTTTAAATAATTTCAACAGCAATATACTTTAAGTACTATTTTTCTTTACAATCTCCTTAAGTTTTAAAGCCATTTTATCATACCACTCAAAAACGCATTCCCTTTTTAGAAGAGTGACTTAACTCATCAATATAGGAATCTCTCCAGAGTTCTTATATTCAACACACATTTCTTGAATATCCATAGCCTTTTTCAATTTGTTTCTCATACTTTTATTTCTTTTGTATAACAACAATCCAATCATAAGAAAGATAAAACCAAAAATAAAAAGTGGAGGTGCTATAAACCCTAACAAAATTGTTAATCCACCTAACACATAATTAATAATACGAAAAAATTTGTTAACAAAAAATCGCAGTTTAAACGACTCCTCTGTTATGGGGTTATATCTTGAAGAATGATATTTGATATTAAACAGCTCATAATTCTCAATAAAAAAACTATTTTCTAATATTATTCGCTCATTTTCAAAAAACTTCTTTGTTAGGTATTCATCACTCAACAAGGGATCCTGTAATTCAAGCGCTTTTTTTTCTATATCAATCTCAATTTTTTTCAGCGCCATCCTCTGCATCTCATCTAATTTTTCTCTCCCCCAAAGCAAAACATCCAATGATTTTGCATCTGAAACTGCTTGCTTAGTGAATGTACTGTTGGTTAATACTACAGCTAAATCTTTGTTATAAATATCTCTTCCGGAATATACTTCCTGTACACACTTATTTCCTAGTTTGCTTGAGTAACATTTGCACTGAATTGCATATGTCTTTCCTTCTTTATTTGCTGTTATATCAACACCTCTGTCACCACTTGCTTTCGTAGGATATACTGAGTCAAAACCAACCAGTTGCAGCAACTCTATGCAGTAATCCTCAAATTCAACTCCTGTCATCCGGTCAGCATTTTTTTCTTTAAAATGCTGATAAGTCTCGTCAAAAATTGTTTTTTCTGTTAAATATTTTCTGCGAGAATTAGCTTTATAGTCACCCAATTGATCCCGAACTGAAATGGTCTTCTTCCCCTTTCTAATATTTCTTTTCTTTTTTGAAAAATAATATGCCAATCCAGTAATACCTGTCGTGATTGTACCCAAAAAAACAATTATTAATTCTATTACAAACTTCATTGCAAAAATTAGCAGCTGCATTATCATAGATTTATAACCCTTTCCCTTACCATTTTAATCAGATTTTTCCGCACAAATTTTAATCCAGCACTATCCACGTTATAAACATTATACATAAAAGTACTTCTTATCCTCTAATCTAATAGCTGCGAGTCGGCATCCCTCTTTATAACCTGTATATGCGCAGCCACAATCAATATTATAAAATGTACAATCTTTCTTT
>JAIKXK010000047.1 GCA_024684155.1 Lachnospiraceae bacterium
GGTAACTTTCTCACCAGCTTCTACTCCAAGCTTTTCAATGGTAATGATATCGCCTTCAGATACTTTGTACTGCTTACCACCTGTTGCAATAATTGCGTACATATTGGCACCTCCTATTATCATTACTCGCCAGCTTCGGTGGTCTATAAGACACTTCTACTACCTCACTGTGCGGCATACTCAAATATACTACCACGGTCTTACTTCAAAGTCAACACTTCTTTTAGGGATGGGTAGCGTTTTTCTCTTGTAATCTCTACAAGACCAAGTTTTGTATAATCTAAAACTGTAACCTTGCAGGGGTCATACTTTGTTTCCTCTTTTAAGATTGAAAGCAACGCTGTTTTATTGTGATTCGAATTCATATTAATAAAATCAACAATCACAATGCCAGAAATATTTCGAAGCCGAAGCTGTAGCGCGATTTCTTTTGCAGCCTCCACATTAATTCCAAAAGCATTTGCTTCTTTTTTAGAAATCTGCTTACTGCTATTTACATCTATAACTGTCATGGCTTCCACTTGTTCAATAATTAAATTGGCTCCGGAATTTAACCAAGCTACAGGTTTTAATGCATTATCTAATACTGTTTCCATTCCATATAATTTATATAAGGGATAGGACGCATCCTCATAGAACAAAAGCTTATCCTGAAAAGATAAAAACAAATCTCTATGACACACCTCCATAAGGGAATCAAAGATTTCTTTGTCATCCGTTTCAATCTCTGTAATCTCTGGATTTAAGGTTCGAAGCAGCTCTTCAATTTTATTTCTACCTTTTCTGATACATTCAAAACAGGTCCTGTTTTTTACATGTTTCATAACATGCATATATTCTTCATATAAAGCTTTTGCTTCTTCTAATATATCCTCATCACTTAATTCAAGGGCATTGGTTCGAACAATAAACCCAAATCCATCTAAGGTCTTATATTCATTTAATAATAGTTCTTTTAAATGTTCCTTCTGTATCTTCTTAATTTTTGAGGAGACAGAGATATTTTCGGAATCAGTTACTAAGATCAAATGATCACTGTGAAACGCCAGTTCATTATCAAGAACCATTTCTTTTGTTTTAATAGGTTGTTTTCGAATTTGAACTACGATTTCGTCTTCTGGTTGTAAACATTCTTTTTTCCCGATTTTATTTACATAGAAAAATTTTTGATTTGGTTTTAATGGTAAATATCCACTGACTCCAGGTGATAATCGAACAAATGCACCCTGACCAGGTAAAATCTTTGCAACCTTTCCTACATAAATCGCCTCGTTTGGAAAGGGATTTTCATTTGGCATTTCTTTTTCTACCATTATGTCTAAAGGATGATTCGATGCATCAAAATAAATACCGCAAAAAATATTCTTTTCGTGATAAGACAACTTTGTAAGTATTAATTTATGCATCTTGTATGTATTCATCTTAAGCTCCTAAAGATAAAAAGTTATCTTTTTCTCCTTGATACAATTCCACTCTATGAATATGAATATTTGGCTCTATATCTAAACCGAGGAAAGAATAAAAAGCTTTTAAAACTAATTCTGGTTTAATATTGTCATTGCTGCCAGTAGATACCTGAAGTAAAAATACGGGATCATCATTTTTACAGCAAAACTGTTCGTCCTTAATATCCACTACCAAGTCTTTTAAAAAGTCAGCTTCACAAAATCTCTTTCCTTCAAATAAAAAGATAAAAGGTTTAATATTTATTTCTTTTTCACCTTTTTTTGTCTTTTTCAATACCACAATTTCATCTTGATTTTCATAGAATTCTAACACCTTTTCTTTCAGGTCAATTCCATCTAAAACCTTAGCTTCTTTTTTTAAATATATTACATATTTCGCACAGGAAACTGCAGCCATGGCCTTTTTCGTATGATCATCTAAAACCTTTGCAGAAAGTACCTTGGTGCCTTCTACCATTTGTTCATTAATATCTTCTATTATTTGTTCTAAATCCACATCCACCTTTGTTTCAATATCCATATACTCCCCTTCGGAAGTAACCCCAACTCCTAATGGAGAAGCAAATGACATAATTGGATGAGGATTAAATCCTTCTGAATATTTCATTGGTACATTACCACGTCGAAATGCTTTTTGAAAATAACGAAGCATATCTAAGTGTCCAATATATTTCATGGTACCAAATTTTGAAAACTTTAGTCTTATTTTCATAGTTCACCTATCTAATACAAATTCCACAGTCAAATTCTGCACAACCACATCCATTACACTGTGCTTTACAATTCTTTGTTACCTTTTCTTCTTTGGAACGCAGCCACTCTCTTTGTAAGAATTTCTTTGTTACTCCACAATCAATAAAATCCCATGGGAATACTTCATCAATATCACGTTCACGCATAATATAAAAATCAGGATCTACGTT
>JAIKXK010000049.1 GCA_024684155.1 Lachnospiraceae bacterium
AGCCTTACCATATACTACGTTTGAAGTAATTGTAAGGATTGATGTGGTAGGCTCAGAATCACGATAAGTAGGATACTGTTTTAACTTGTTCATGAAAGTCTTTAATAACCATACTGCAATGTCATCCGCTCTATCATCATCATTACCATACTTAGGGAAATCTCCCTCAGTTTCATATTCAACAACTAGGTTTGTTTCAGGATCACGAATTGTCTTAACCTTTGCATACTTAATAGCAGAAAGGGAATCTACTACGTGAGAGAAACCAGCAATACCTGTAGCAAATGTACGACGTACATCTGTATCGATTAATGCCATCTCAGCTGCTTCATAGTAATATTTATCATGCATGATATGGATTAAGTTTAGTGTGTTAACATAAAGTTCAGCTAACCAATCCATCATCTTGTCATATTTTGCCATTACTTCATCATAATCAAGATATTCTGAAGTAATTCTCTGGTACTTAGGTCCTACCTGATCTCCAGACTTTACATCTACACCACCATTGATAGCGTAAAGCAAGCATTTTGCAAGGTTTGCACGAGCTCCGAAGAACTGCATTTCCTTACCAGTTTCTGTAGCAGATACACAGCAGCAAATGCTGTAGTCATCGCCCCATACAGGTCTCATAACATCATCGTTCTCATACTGGATAGAAGATGTCTTAATGGAAATCTCAGCTGCATAATCTCTAAATGACTTAGGAAGTCTCTTAGAGTAAAGTACTGTAAGGTTTGGTTCAGGAGCAGGTCCCATAGTCTCTAATGTATGTAAGAAACGATAGTCGTTCTTTGTTACCATGTGGCGTCCATCATTTCCAAGTCCACCTACTTCCAAAGTAGCCCATACTGGATCGCCGGTAAATAATTCATTGTAAGACTGGATACGAGCAAACTTAACCATACGAAGCTTCATACAGAAGTGATCAATGATTTCCTGTGCTTCTTTTTCTGTAAGCTTTCCAGCCTTCATATCTCTTTCAAAATAAATATCAAGGAAGGTTGAAACACGACCTACTGACATTGCAGCACCATTTTGAGTTTTAATAGCTGCAAGATATCCAAAGTATAACCACTGAACAGCTTCCTGTGCTGTCTCTGCTGGACGAGAGATGTCATAGCCATAAAGCTTAGCCATTTCCTTCATACCCTTTAATGCGTTGATCTGTTCACGAACTTCTAAACGTGTACGAACAACTTCCTCTGTCATGGTTCCATTACCACAATGAGCAAAATCTTTTTCTTTTTCTTCAATTAAGAAGTCGATTCCGTATAAAGCAACACGACGATAGTCACCTACGATACGACCTCTACCGTATGTATCCGGAAGACCTGTCATAATCTTGTTACGACGAGCAATTCTCATTTCCGGTGTATAAGCATCAAATACTGCCTGGTTATGTGTCTTGTGATATTCGGTAAAGATCTTGTGGAATTCAGGATTTGGTTTATATCCATACATTTCGCAAGATTCCTCTGCCATTTTAATTCCGCCGTAAGGCATAAAAGCTCTCTTTAAAGGCTTGTCAGTCTGAAGACCAACAATTACTTCCTTATCCTTTAAAGCTTCATCAATATAACCAGGGCCATGGCTAGTCAAAGAAGATACAACGTCTGTATCCATATCTAAAACTCCACCCTTTGCGCGCTCTTCTTTCTGTAACTTCTGAAGTGCTCCCCACAAATCATCTGTATTTGCAGTAGACTCTTCTAAGAAAGACTTGTCTCCGTCGAAAGGTTTGTAATTGTGTTTAACGAAGTTCTTTACATTCACTTCTGTTTTCCACTTTGTTCCTCTGAAATCATGCCACTGTGGCTTTGTTGCCGCAAGAGTTGCAGCGGTTTCTACTGATGCCATAATATCTCCTTTCATCATACAACATCTGCTAAATTTCAGCAGACAACTTCACTATATATTGTGGTGCAACGAATGTCAACACCATTTTTACAGTTAGGAGTTCCTAACTTTTGATTGCTCGTTAAATTTATCACAAGATTTTTTAGATGTAAATACTTTTTATGTATAATTTAAAGAACATTAAAAAAAAAAGCCCTTATGTTTTAGATTATGTCCAAAACATAAAGGCTTTCTATTACACCATTCTACTTTCATGGCAGGTAAAATAAAGAATCTGTCGTTCCTTACTAATTTCTTTTAGCAGAGAAAGTGCCTCATCTATCTTACTCTTATCCAAATCCGTAAAAGGATCATCTAAAATAAGAATCGGTTTTTCTTCCGGATACAAGGCATCAATCAATGCCATTCTTGAGCAGAAAGCAACCAGGTCCTGATAGCCTGCAGATAAAAATCCTTCCTCTTTGGTATTACCGTTATAGTTATAATGAACCTTTAAATCCATATCCAAAGAAAAGTTCTTTGACAAAAGCTCACTTTCTTCATCCTTATAAATTAAGGATAAATACTTTCGAAGACCAGAGCGAAGAGGTCCCATATACTTACTCAGGAAATTATCCTTTGCTTTTTGTAAATATTTGGCTGCAAGATTATAGATTTCAATCTTTCCTTCATAATCTGCTGCCTCTTCTAAAAGACCAGCAAGTCTTTCCTTTGCATCTTCACAGCTTTCAATTTCTTCTGACATACGAAGCAACTCTTCGTTGTCACGAACCAGCTGTTCATTCAAAAGATCAGACTCCGCTTCCATTTCCTGTTGCATTGCCTGCAATTGTTCAATGGAGGTTTCACCTTCTGGAATCTCAGCAATTTCTTTTTTCTCTTCTAACTCTTTTTCAAGTACTTCTACCTGTTCATTCAATCTTTGGTAGGTTCTTAAATTATGTTCAATTCCATTGAGCTGATTTTCTTCCCCTTCAATGGTACTAAATCTTCCTAAGAAGCTTTTGATTTCTTCCTCTAAAAATTCCTTTTGAGCTTTTAAATCTTTTTTAATCTTCTTATTTTCTTTGTACTCATTATAGGTTCGGTAATCATGACGAAGATGATGTAACAAATCCACCTCATTTCCATCCTGATATAAATCCATGTTATATACCGTGGCATAGTGAGAAAGAGCTGTATATAGTGTTAATTGAAGTTCTGATAACTCCTCTAGACTTTCAGAATTCTGATCGTCATATTTTTTCTCTTCCTTTAAAAGCTGCTTATAGGTAAGAGCCTTTTCCTGAATTTCACGAATCATATCCTGCATATTCTCTGTAGGAGTCACTAAGTATCCATTCAAAAACTCTTTGCAGTAATCTAAAATTTCTTCCCTTGAAAGTCGACTTTCTTCTAATTCATCTAAGGCCTCATCAATACGGTCGTCTAAGCTCTGTCTCTGGGTATTATGGGTTGTTCTCTTATGGAACATATGAATAAAAGCAAATAATTCTAAGATTACTCCTGCAACAGAAAAGCCTCCTGCCAAAACAGGGCTAAGGCTGTCTTTAATGTAGAAGGTAAATACTACACCTGCAGCAATACATACAAGGCCAAGCAAAAAGAAAAGTAAAGCTACACCCTTTCCTTTTTCACTTTCTTCTATGGTCTTGTCCATAATTTCCTTTTCAGCCAATAAGGAATGATAACGCTTTTCCTTTACAGAAAGTTCTGCATCTGCACGTACTAACGCTGTTACCTGATCCGTAGCATTTGAAATTTCTTCCTCCGTTGGAACCCTCTTCGAAAAATAGTATTTCAATTCCGAAAGGAGCTTTTTTTCTTCCTCCGGCATCTGATTGTGTTCTCCCTGAACACGAAGTTCCTTAATTCGATCAGAAATATCATCCCAGGCATCTAGTTGTTCTTTTGTCACCTCATAATTTCGAAACAGCTCGTTTAGTTTTCCTTCGTCAGCCTTTGAAGGAAGTTGTTCTAATACAGTTTCAAAACGGCCATTAATTCCGTGCAGGGAATTTTGCTTTTCCTGTATATCTAAAATTTCTTCTAAGTCTGGAATTCCATTTGCGAAGAAATCATCTAATGATGTTAACTCTTCCTTATAGGTTTTTAAATTTTCCTGCTTTGCTCGAATAGCTCCTATTTCCTGTTCGCGCTTGCTTTGGATTGCGATTTTTTCCTGAATTTTTCCACGCTCATCTCGTAAATTCTGGAGTCTTTCTGTTTTATTCTTCAACAGATTTCTCTGAAGATTATAGGCTTCAATTTTTACTGGTAAGGTTTCTACAGTTTCCCTGCAATTTGATATCTCTTCTTTTACTTTTAAAAGTTTTCCCGGGTTTACTTGTCCTGTTTGAGAATATACTTTTTTCGCACTTTCAATTTTTGCAATTGCTGCGTCAAAGTTATTCATATCATCCTTTGCCGCAGACAGATCTCCAATCTTTGCATTTAAACTGTCTGTCATGGAAGTCTTCATAGCTGCCTGGGGCGCAAAGACACTCTTTTCGAAGGAATCTCGATCCACTTCGAATATCTCTTCTCCGATATTTTCGCTATAGTCCTCAGACTCTTTCCCGGTAGCAGCATCTATCAGTTGAAAAGTATCGTCCTTATCTCTACTTCCAAAGGTACGTTCAATGCGATAGATTTTTCCATCCTTATCAAAGACAAGATTTCCACCACATACACCACCATTCCATGGGATATAATGTTTTCTTTCTGTAAGATGCTTTGTGTTTTTCTTATATTCCATTCCATAAAACATGGATTTAATAAACACACAGAAGCTTGTCTTTCCCCAGCCATTATCCTCAAGTACAACATTTAACCCTTCGTCAAAGTTATACTCAAAATTTTCCAGTCCGCCAAAACCTGTTACATAACAGGAGATTAATTTCATCATTGTAATTCCTCCCCCATTAATGCTTTCATTCCGATTTCCACCACAAGACTTTTCTTCGTTTCATCCATATCCTGCTTTTCCATAAGACGAACAAATTCACCCTTTAATGATTTATCATTAATAAAATCTTCATAATGAACCTGTATGGTAGATTTGTTATATACTTTTACAAAGTAGAACTGATTTCCAAACTCTCTTAGAATTCGTCCTAAATCCACATCAAAGTCCACACTCGTTTTTCCAGTTAGTACTATTTTTACTAAATCATCCTTTGGAATTGTTCTAACGTGATCTCGCAGTTTTTGAAGAACCGTGGACATATCATCATCTTCACAAAGTTGAATTTCCACCGAGTGAAAAATTCTTTTGGCAAAAGGAACAAAACTACTTTGGATTTTTCCATCCGTAATATCTAAAAGAACAAATCCTTTTTCGCCACACTCATCAAATCCTCTGCCTTCTAAACATCCGCTATAGCAGTATTCACCTCTGTCATCAAGGCGTTCCTTTTTATAAGAATGAATATGACCTAGCGCTAAATAATCGATATACTTTCCTCTTAATTCTCCAAGAGGGATGATTTCCGCTTTGTCTTTTCCTTCGTATTCAGATTCCTGGCCATGAAGCATAACAATATTTGTATTTGCCTGATCTAATACTAAATTCATAGAAAAGGTTTTTACATTATCAGCATTAATTTCTCTTCCTGTAATAACCACATCCTTAAATTCGTAGGATGTCCAGGACGCTGCTTCAAATAATTTTAAATTTGGAAACTCTTCTAAATGAATATCCTGTAAAAAATCGCATCGGTCATGATTTCCCTGAAGATAAAAAAACGTAATATCCTTATGTTCTTTTATCTCATCTAAAACCCGATTCTTTGCTATTTTTCGAACGCGGGTCTTATCAAATAAATCCCCTGCAATCAAAATACCCTCAACCTGATTCTCTTCGGCATAGTCTATTAAATCGCTAAAACAATCTAATAATTCTTCCCTCCGCTGTTTCGCCTTATCAGAAGTCAGATTGCTCTCCATAGTGGAGTCAAGATGCAAGTCTGCCACGTGTATAAGTCTCATAAATTTCCTTCCTTTACTGTTTCAATATCCCCTCAGCTTTTACTCTCTTTACTTCCTCATAAAACTCTCTGGATGATATGCGAAGGGCTCCTGCTCCAGCCACAATCACTTGTTCCGCTCCATCGGATGTAACCACAGTTACCTCATGCTTCGGTATCATCTCATGCACACTGCGTTCTATATAAGAATCTGCAGTCTGCGCTTCCTTTGTGTAAACAACATATATATTGTGATATTTTTCCGAACTACCAGGATTTCCCTGTACTCGATATGCATCAAATACAACAATCACATCATCCCCAACATATCCCTGGTAATCACATAAAATATCCATTAATTTTCCACGAGCTGCGGATAAATCCATTTTTGCCAAATCATTTAAATACTCCCAGGCAAAAATAACATTATATCCGTCTACCAAGATGTAACGCTTCTTCTTTTCATACTTTCTTGGCTTGTATGGTTTTTCCTTTGGTTTGTTATAATCTCTCTCCTTAATTTGACTATATGCAATTGGACTTCGTATCGGTCCAAATTCCCGGACAAAGATTTCCTCTAAATCAGAGGTTAAACCGCCGTATCCATCATACACTTTTTTGCTATTTTTTTCATCTGCTTCTTTTATCTTTTGTGGTATATAAAATTCTTCTTTTTCCCCATCCTCATTTGAAAGTGCATAGGGTAAGTGCATTTTTTCTTCCACCTCAGAGGCAGGTACAATATAACCAACTCCACCAGAGCAAAAAACACTTCCTGTAGGATGTCTTCTATCCTCTTCCGGTCGATAGTCTTTTTCCAATATCACTTCCTCTGGATTATGACATACATCATATCCAGCTGCTGTCATGGTAAGCTGTCCTAATCCTCCTGTGTAGCTTGCCACCTCAGTGGCATAATCCATAGAGGTAGATACCGGCACTCTTCCACGAAGGATTGCTTCATCCCCGATAATTTCCGGCGCTTCAATTTTCCCACACATCTGATCTAAGTCTGTCATCGCCCGGCCAATATTTTGTGAAGGTAATCGTAGTTCTATTTTATAATATGGTTCTAAAAGTAAACTTTCCGCCTTCATCAATCCCTGACGCACTGCTCTTCTTGTGGCTTGGGAAAAATCTCCCCCCTCCGTATGTTTATTATGACTCTTTCCTGATAAAAGAGTAATTTTTACATCTGTTAAAGTAGAGCCTGTCAACACTCCAACATGACGTCTATGCTGTAAGACAGATAGAATCTGTTGCTGATAATTTTTTCCCAAGACATCTGTGGAGCAAATATTATCTACAGAAATTCCAGCCCCCCTCTCTAGGGGTTCTATCTTTACATGAACCTCTGCATAATGACGCAATGGTTCAAAATGACCAATTCCTTCTACCTCATTGCAAATGGTTTCCCGATACATGATTTTTCCAACTCCAAAGGTAACGACACAGCCAAATCTTCTTTTAATTTCCTGCTGCAACACCTCTAATTGAAATGGTCCCATTAACTGAATACGAATTTCCCTGGACTCCTCCGAATAATCTAGTTGAAGCGTTGGATCTTCCTCACCAATTTCTTTCAAATTCAAAAATAGTTTTCCAGGATCAATTCCTTCCGGAGGCAATATCTCATAAGATAAAACCGGTTCAAGGTAGGCTGCATCTACATCTTCTTCTAAACCAAATCCTTCTCCTGCATAGGAATCCTTTAATCCCGTAAAGGTGCAGATATCTCCTGCTTTTGCCTCGGATTTTGTTTCAAACTTATCTCCGTTATAAAAGCGAATTCCCTGAAGCTTTTCTTCAGAAACCTCTTCCCCCTTATGAGAAAGAAGTTCTTTTACAGAAATTTTTCCTCCTGTAATTTTCACATGACTTAAACGCTCTCCGTTTTTATCCCGATCAATTTTATAAATCAGGGCACCAAATTCTTTGTTGTATAATTTCTCCTTTGTATATTCTTCTAAGGTCTCTAATAGCTCTTCCACCCCTTCTTCTTTTAGGGCAGCTCCAAAAATCACAGGGAAAACGTGTCTAGAATAAATTGCTTTTTCAATTTCTTCTTTTGAGAGACTGCCCTGTTCAAGATAGCTTTCTAAAAGACTTTCTTCACAGGTTGCAATTTCTTCTTCATCTCCATCTAAACAAACAATGCCTTCTCCTAATTCCTCTTTTAACTCAGAAAGTAATTCATCCTTGTCTTGTCTTGATATATCCATCTTGTTTACAAAAATAAAGGTAGGCACCTTGTACTCCTGTAGTAATTTCCACAGGGTTTTTGTATGACTTTGCACACCATCAATTCCGCTGATTACTAAAATAGCATAGTCTAACACCTTAAGAGTACGTTCCATTTCCGCAGAGAAATCTACATGCCCCGGTGTATCTAACAGAGTAATTTCCATATCCTTATAGGAAAATCTTGCCTGTTTTGAAAACACCGTAACTCCTCTTTGTCGTTCGATTTCTTCCCCATCTAAATAACTGTCTTTATGATCCACTCTTCCTAAAGTACGAATGGTTCCGCAGCGATAAAGTAAGGCTTCCGATAATGTAGTTTTTCCCGCATCTACGTGAGCTAAGATACCCACTGTTAATTTTTTCATAAATCACCTAATAAAAAACTCCCCCGACCGCATTGGATCAGGGGAGGTTATATCACATTCACTAAACTCTGTTTGCAATTTGTTTTATATAATCCGGATACTGTTCCAGAATATTATTTAAATCCTCAAAGATAAGTCCCTTGCGTGTAATCTGTTCCGACATCACTACAATGTTGTCTTCCACTTCATCATAGTATACCTTAGAACCGGTAATCGTATCAACTACACCATCAACTTCATTTGTACAAGTATTAATTACCTCCATCATGGAAGCATTTCCATCTTCGATTTCCTGAGCTACAGATTTAATATTTTCTACAATTTCTTCTGTTTCATTAATATGCTCCATAGATTCTGACATGGCATTTCTTGTACCCTCAATGGAATCCATTAGATTTTGATTGTTTTGAGTCAAGGCCTCCATGCTGACACCAATATCTGCAATCATATCCTTAATTTCAACAGAAAGCTTTGTAACCTGATCTGCAACAACAGCAAATCCTCTTCCTGCTTCTCCTGCACGAGCTGCCTCAATAGATGCATTTAGTGCCAAAAGATTTGTTTGATTTGCAATTCCGTTAATAGCATTTACCTTTTCCTGAATATCATCATAGCTTTTTTGGAACTCATCAAATACCTGTTCCATGGTTCCAATGGTTTCATTTACAGAGCCAGAGGAAGCACGAATTTTATCCATGTTTTCATGAGTCTCATCTGCAGTAGCTACCATTCGATTTATAATATCTTCAAACTGACATGTAATGTCTGTTACACTATTAAACTGCTCTTTCAATCCCTCTACCGATTCTGTCGCCTGTTGCGACTGATCCTGTACTGCATGGAACGAGTCTCTGATTCGATTCAAGCCTGCCGTTGTTTCTAACTCCTGCTCCTGCAATATTTTTTCCTGATTGTAAATATATTTTCCAGAATCAATCATAGGATTTAGAATCTCTTTATAATTTGGAGATTTTTTCTCTACCCTTTTCTCTTCTTCTACTTCTTTTTTTCCAAATCCAAACATCTTTTACTCCCCCTATTCAAATACTGCACAAACCATAGTCTGATTTACATGCTGACGTTTAAACTGTTCTCCACCTGCAACATAGCCTAAGTTGTTACAAACTTCAGCCATAGAAGCAAAGTAGCGATTCGTATAACCTTCCTGTTCAAATAAGAGGTAACGATAGATACAGTTGAATGAAATCATGGTATCAATCTTTGCACAGGCATTTCGAATCTCATTTTTTGTATCTTCAATAATGGCCTCATAATCCTGTAGTTGCAACACTGTTACAGCATCATTCTCTCCAAACTGCTTATAGTTTACTAAAGATCCATTACTTCCTATGTCATACATAGAACAAATATAAACATCGTCTCCTAATACACGGCCCAGAGGTTGCTGAAATACATTTCCAACAATATCTCCTCTAGCCACTCCTGTATCTTCTGCATATACTTCTGCTGCAGGACGATTGTCTAGCTGTACTAATTCCTTTGTTTCACGATTTACCTTTGTAGCAACATGAGTAGGGAAGTTCGTCCTTGTGTAAATATTTTCTTTGTACACAAAAACATTTCCAGATAAATTTTTAATTACCATAAAGGCACACGCATTTTCATAAATTGTTCCATTGACGCAGACCTTTGATTTTTTTCCCTCAGGGGTACCAAAGGTAGTACCTCCTACTAAATCAACGCCATACTTACTTAAAGCAACGTTCATAGTGGAAACCAGTCTCTCCTCGTTATTGGTACAGATTTCCAGACAAACGGTGTTGGTTCTATCCGGATCGATTTCCCGTAATGCATTTTCCAAATTATTTAAATCAGAAAGAGGAGCTTTCGCTAAATGCTTCATTACTCCTGCACAAATTTTTGCTTCATCTGTAAATGCAGTTGCCACAAATATATTGGTATCATCTACTGTTCCATTGAAATAACATCTTCCAGCAGTACCAATGGTTTGCGCTGATGGATATCTTTCATGCAATACCTTTGTGAACTCTTCTAAGCGATTGTAATCACAATAGAATAAAATTCCAACTGGTTTTGTTACCCCCTTAAATACTTCGTCTACTGCAGAAATCACATTGGCATTTCTGCTAATACCTGACTCACTCTTCATATCTACCTCCCACAATAATTATTCTTTATATCTTAAAACCACTGCTGAGTATGGCAATAGTTTTAAATGCACACGTCCCTCTTCCACATAGTGGCGAATTGGGAACATAGAATATCCTAACTCATTGGTCATAAAAATTTGTTCCATTTCTCCAGATATAGGAACCTCTAACTTCCAAACAGGGACATCTACTTCCATTAAATTTCCACCGGAATTAACTGCTACCATTATCTTTTCTTCCTTTAGGAATCGTCCGTAGGAAACATAATCTCTTCCTGTAGACAAAAACATAAAAGACCCCTTTTTCAGGGAAGGGTTATTTTTATGCAAACTTATCACATCTCTGTGATAGCCAATCAGCACCCGGTCAGCTGTATCCCATGGATAAGTTCTTCGATTATCAGGATCTGTAAATCCTACCACTCCTGCCTCATCTCCATAATATAATGTAGGAGCACCGGGCCAGGTCATCTGCATCAAAGAAGCAATCTTTAATACGGATACATTTATTCCATCTGCTGCTGCATCACTTCCAAGCTGCGCTACACGTCCCACCTTGTGGCTGGTTCTGGTTAAAAATCTGGAATGATCGTGATTATCTAACTGGTTCATTGCGCAGTATAAAGACGGCGTCATAAACTGAGCCATACAATGAAGCATGGTCATTTCAAAACGCTTGCCATCTCCTAGTGCATGTTCTTCAAATCGATCGGAGTGTTTTTCCATACCTGTTAGGAAAAAGGAAATAGGTTCCATAAAGGCATCATAATTCATAATGGTATCCCACTGATCTCCCTTTAACCAAGAGGTGGCATCTCCATAATGTTCTGCCAAAATCACTGCATTAGGATTTGCATCTTTTACTACATCTCGAAACTTTTTCCAAAACTCATGATTGAATTCTTCACTGTGACCGAGATCCGCGGCTACATCCAATCTCCATCCATCTACATTGTAAGGTGCAGATACCCATTTTCGACCAATATTCAAAATATATTCTGTTAAATCGTCACTGCCTTCGTAGTTTAATTTTGGCAATGTATCATGGCCCCACCATCCATCGTAGGTTGGGTTATAAGGCCACTTGTCTTTATGGTTTTCATAAAAATAAAAGAATTCATGATAAGGACTCTTTTCAGAAATATAAGCCCCATCACTGTATCCTGGCTGGTTTTCATAAATTCGTTCACGATCCAACCATTTATTGAAAGATCCACAATGATTAAACACACCATCCAAAATCACCTTCATTCCTCTTGCGTGGATTTTTTCCACAAGAGAAGCAAAGTATTTATTGGAGGCCTCTAAATTCTTTTTATCTGTTACACGTTTAATGTACTTTGTAGCGTGGCGATTATCATAATCCCCTTCTGCCAAAACATCTCCACCATCCTCTACAATTCGACCATAATGAGGATCTATATAATCGTAATCCTGAATATCATATTTATGATTCGAAGGTGAAACAAATAATGGATTAAAGTAAATCACCTCTACACCTAATCCCTGGAGGTAATCCAGTTTTGATTCCACACCTTCTAAATCTCCACCATAAAAACTTGCAACATCAAAATCTGCCGGATTCTGCGCCCAGTTTTCTATTCTTCGAACAGGCATGGTAATATAGTGATACTCTCCGTCTAAAACATCATTGTCACTATTTCCATCACAGAAACGATCTACTAAAATCTGATACATAACAGCGCCCTTTGCCCATTCCGGTGTAGAAAAATCCGGAACAATGGAAAAGGCATACTGCATACGCACCTCTTCAGATACTCCGAATCGGTCATAGTAGCAAATTTCATTTTCACTTCTTATTTCAAAATAATAAGTAATGGGATTATTCTTTAGGGTAATTTTGACCTGGTAGTAGGCAAACATTCCGTTTGTCTCCACATAGCCCATAGGAGTGCGCAGTTCACTTGTGCACAAATAAACCTCTAAGGGATCATTTTGATCTCCTCGAAATCGAATTGTAACAGATTCGCCTGATTTAGGTTCAGCTGGATAACGAAAGCTCTCCGTTCCATCACTAAACAATGCTTCCCTGTTCATAAACTCACTCCACTCCTTTATAAAATGAAAAAAAGACAGCTTCGCGCGCTGCCTTTTTAGGAGAAGGTATTTCTACTATGGGGGATAGTAAAAATAAAATGTATTGGGGGGTTTTTACGAATGTAATTATACCGCCCCGTACACCTTAAGTCTGCACAAACTTACCAATTTTGTATATTGTTTTTTGTGCATTTTTACTAATCCTCTACAGTTACACCCTCCTGTTCAAGCACGCCTTCACTCTTCACAATAACTTCGTCCCCAAAAAGCGACTCGAATTCCTGGCGATTAATCTTCTCTTTTTCTAAGAGAAGGCTCGCACAACTATGAAGAATATCCTCATGTTCCTTTAAGATTTCTTCTGCTTTTGCATAACATTCATCAATAATTCGGCGAACCTCCTCATCAATAACAGAAGCAATATCTTCACTGTATCCTTTTACATGACCATAGTCACGTCCTAAGAACACTTCTCCGTCATCCTGATTGTAATCTACAGGACCAATCTTATCTGAAAAACCATAAATGGTAACCATACGTCTTGCCATGGCTGTGGCCTGTTTAATATCTTGAGAAGCTCCAGTGGTTACATCTCCAAAAATCATAGCTTCCGCAATTCTTCCACCGAAGTCTACAATAATCTCTTGAAGCATCTTTCCCTTGGTATTAAACATTTCATCCTTTTCAGGAAGTGGCATGGTATAACCGGCAGCTCCCTGGCCAGTAGGGATAATTGATACGGAATATACCGGTCCAACATCTGGAAGTACATGGAATAAAATCGCATGTCCCGCCTCATGATAAGCTGTGATTTTTTTCTCTTTATCAGAAATAATCTTGCTTCGCTTTTCTGTTCCTATTCCAACTTTAACAAAGGAATTTTTAATATCATCCATTTTAATGAAGCGACGATTTTCTTTTGCCGCTGCAATAGCCGCTTCATTTAAAAGATTTTCTAAATCAGCTCCTGTAAATCCTGCTGTGGTTTGTGCAATCTGTTTTAAGTCCACATCATCGGATAAAGGTTTATTCTTCGCATGAACATGTAATATTTCTTCACGGCCTCTCACATCTGGTCTTCCTACGAACACCTTTCTGTCAAAACGGCCTGGACGCATAATAGCCGGATCCAAAATGTCTACACGGTTGGTAGCAGCCATAACGATAATACCTTCATTAATACCAAAACCATCCATTTCAACAAGCATCTGGTTCAAAGTCTGCTCACGTTCATCGTGACCACCACCCATTCCAGAACCTCGTTTTCTGGCAACTGCATCAATCTCATCAATAAATACAATACAAGGTGCATTCTTCTTGGCATCCTCAAATAAATCTCTTACTCGAGAAGCCCCAACACCTACAAACATTTCCACAAAATCAGAACCGGAAATCGAGAAGAATGGAACTCCTGCTTCACCTGCTACTGCTTTTGCAAGTAAGGTTTTACCGGTTCCAGGAGGTCCTACCAAAAGCAGTCCCTTTGGAATTCTAGCTCCAACCTTTGTATATTTCACAGGATCCTTCAGAAAATCTACCACCTCGACGAGTTCTTCTTTTTCTTCCTGTAAGCCTGCCACATCATCAAAACGGATTTTCATATTTTCCTGGGTGGTCATCTTTGCCCTGGATTTTCCAAAATTCATCATTCTAGAAGATGCTCCACCGCCGCTTCCTGCAGCCTGGCCATTTAGCATTATCATAAATAAGATGAATAGTACCGCCACCACAATAAGCATTGGTAACATTTCAGTAAACCATCCATCCTGAGGCACATCGTATACTACATAGTTTCCAAACCCATAGGATTCCATTGTATCAATGGCATCATTTACATCTGTTACATACAAAGTATAAGCAACCTTGTTTGCACTCTCATCATCCGTTTTCATATAAACGGTCAGGGTTCCTGTAGGAACCTGTAAGTTTTGCTCCACTCGAACACTTTCTACTGTATCCGCCTCTAAAAATTCTTTTAACTGCGTCATACTCATGGTTGGAGCTGCCTGTCCTGTAAAGAAATACCAAAGAAAGATTACAACTAGTATTAATAACAGGTAAAAACCAAATCCACTTCTTCTTCTCAATTTACTCTCCTATCCTAATCGAACTCTACCACACCAATATATGGTAAGTTACGATACTTTTGATCATAATCTAGTCCGTAGCCAACAACAAAAGCATCCGGAATTGTAAAGCCGATATAATCCACTGGCACATCCACTTCACGTCGATCCGGTTTATCTAACATGGCACACATACGAACGCTTTTTGCCTTGCGATCTTTGAACAATCCAGACAAATAATTAAGAGTATTACCACTATCGATAATATCTTCCACAATAATCACGTTTCTTCCTTCAACACCTAAGTCCAAATCCTTCTTAATCTGAACCTCTCCTGAAGAAACTGTGCCTGAGCCGTAGCTACTGGTTGCCATAAAATCTATGGTCACAGGAACTGTAATTCTCTTTGCAAGTTCACATGCAAAAAATGCGGCTCCCTTTAAAATACAAACCAAAAATACACTTTCACCTTCATAGTCCTTGGAAATCTGTTCACCCAACTCGCTAATTCTTTTTGCCAGTTCCTCTTCTGATAGCATTTCCTTGACAACTTCTGACATTTTAATTCCTCCAAAATTCTACTTCAAGTACATACTTGGTATTATTATCAATGCGACAATCTTCGCTATTTCTCATCCCTAGAATCCAAATCACTTTTGAATCCTGGCATAAAAGCCAAATGGAATCTCTTTCCTCTCGCGGAATTTTTTCTTCCACAAAATAATCCTGTAAAAGCTTCTTTCCGCCTTCAGGATGGATTACAAAATAATCTCCTTCTTTGCGGTGTCTTAGCTCCATACTGCCTTCTATTTTATCATAGTCAAATACTTTCGCATAGGTTTTTCTAGGCAATAGTTCATTTTCTCTACTTTTTCGCAGTCGAAACTTCATATCAATCCCCGGAAGAGAAACACTATAGTCTTCTCCAGGCTTTAAGGAAGGAATCATAATATCTGCTTCCTCTTTTTTCTCTTGTACTTCCCTTTGTTTTTGATAAATAGTCAAATGGTCATACCCATTTCGCACTACAAAACCATGAGGCAGGTGATACTCTCTTCCCACTGCCATAAAAATCAGCTCATTAATCATTTCCACATGAGCCCTTGTAATGTTATGAGCTGCTCCTTCCAATCGAAGCCAGGCCATAATCACTTCACTGCGGCTTTGTTCTTTCATCTGACGAAGGTGCCAAAGGTTTAATCCCTTTTCATCCATCATGTCATA
>JAIKXK010000050.1 GCA_024684155.1 Lachnospiraceae bacterium
CTTTACAAACCGGACAAATTGCAGGACCACCTAAGTAGTTGAACATTCGTCCACAATTTTTACAATTTCTAACATCCATAATCTAAGGCCTCCCCTATACATCAGTTCCTATGCATATTGTTAAGCAAAATATCTTTTCCACGCCCTTTTTCTGTAACAATTTTGCTATTGCATCCATAGTAGAGCCAGTAGTATAGATATCATCAACTATTAATACGCAATTTAATTTTACATTATTTCTATTTAATTTAAAAGCATTTTTCAAATTTTTCTGTCTTCCAAAAAAATCCAATCCTTTTTGTGGAATAGTATTTTTTCCTCTAATCACAAGGTTATTCTCCACAGGAATATGAATTTCCTTAGAAAGAGCTTTGGCAAATACCTCTGCCTGATTGTATCCCCTCTGTCTTTTTTTCTTATGAAACATAGGCACAGGAATAATGCAATCTGGTTGAATCTCTTTTAACCACCCACCATACCTTTTCTTTGTCTCTCTTGCGAAAAATTTTACCATCCAGCGAGCATTGGAATACTTAAGTTTATACATGGCCATTTTCATTGGACCTGTATATACAAAAAGAGCCTTCCCCTGAAGAAAAAAATGGGTGTATTTTTTACAATCTTTGCAATATGCGTCTAAAGGGTTTCTTAAGATTTTTCCGCATCGTGCACACACCTGCCCCTTTACGCTTTCCATCTTTTTTTCACATTCGCAACAAATGCCTTTTTCTTTTCTGTTGTATGGCAACACTCTTTGGCATCCCACACATCTTGCAGGAAATAAAATACCCATAGCACCTCTTCCCGCTCCTCTTGTCCCTTCCATTATATTCCCTTATAAGAGGAAAAATTATTAAATTTCTATAAATTTTTCCTATTTCTAATCCTATTTTGAGATAGAAAATCATTGCTTTCGGTGGTAATATAGAAAAGTCTTAGTTATAAGGAGGCAAAACATGAAACGAAAAACAATAAAAAATTTCGTCATATATACTTTGATATCTGTATTAGCAATTGGGTCTTTTGCCGGATGCAGTCAAGAGGAAACTTCTTCCTCCTCTGCAGAAACAACTGAAGAAGCCGAAGAAGAAAACCCAACCTATTCTATTGGGCTTTGCTTATCCATAGATAATGAATACTACAATTATATTACTACAGGTTTTTTAGATGCCGTATATGACACCATTGGGGAAGAAAATGTTGAAATCAACACCCAATTAATCACGGAAGAAAATTCTGGAGAACAGATCATTCAGGGTTTTTTAAATGACAATGTCAATTTAATTTTTGCCAATGGTAAAGCAGCTTTATCTGCTGCTTCTATTCACACCATAGATACACCTGTTGTAGGTGCTGGCGTTGTGGATTTTAAAACCACGTTGCATATATTAGATGATAATTGGAATCGAACCACGAATCGAAACATCACTGGAATATCTGGTTCTCCTTCTATTTCAAACCAATTATCACTTCTACTTGAAACGAATCCTTCCATGGATAGCATTGGTATTTTATATAGTCCAGAAGATACAGATTCTATTTATCAAAATGAGATTTTAGAAAATTATTTAGATGATGCTGGCATTCCCTGGAAAGAATACGAGCTTACATCCAGTGCTACCGCAGCAGCTGAATATGTGGCTGTTACCGATGCTGCAGGATCTGTTATTGAAGCCAGTGAAAAAGTTTTTGCTTCTTCGAAAGAAGGTAGTTCAGACAATGTAGAATCCATTGGTGATGCTGGTATTATTACAGATATTCTTTCAGCAAATTCTGCAAGAAGCCCTCAGGTTTCAACATTCTGGGTGGAGGAAGAAACAGAATCTACGACAGATGAAGCCACAGAAACCAGTGCTGAAACAAGCTCAGAATCCACCAACGAATCCACTGAAGTTACCGATACAACTACAGAGGAGGTAACAGAATCGGATGAATCATCAAGTGATGATACTTCTGAAGAAATAGAAGAAAGTGAAACCGACAATACTTCCATTATTGAAACTGCAGTAGCAGAATGCGATGCACTCTACATTGCTGCAGGTTCCACCTTAACAGACCAGATTGAAGCCATTACATCTATGGCAAATAACGCTGGAGTTTCTACAATCGGTGGCGATATGACACTTGGTCAATATACTTTGGTTACCTTATATAGTGATCCATATGAAATGGGTTATCGAGCAGGAAAACTGGTCGAACGGATTTTAGTAAACGGTGAAAACCCTGGTGAAATTAAAATCGGGCTTCCTTCCTCAAATGTAACAAAGCTTTATCAGGATAGCGTAGCTGCTTTGTTTGAAATGGAATTTCCGAAATCCTTCCAGGAATATGACGAATTTATTTCCACTTACGAAGTAGGCTCTACTGTAACAAGAATTCAAATGTAAAATAAAGGAGAAGATGAATTAACTCATCTTCTCCTTTTCTTTTATTCTCTGTGTAAGTCCGCTATAGCGAACGCTTTGCTTTGTATTGTGGATCATATCAATAAACACCTGGGGTTGTCCAACCATTACCACACATTTTTGTGCTCTTGTAATGGCGG
>JAIKXK010000053.1 GCA_024684155.1 Lachnospiraceae bacterium
CACCTGCTGTTTATAACCAGCGCAGATAATAAACTCATTATATCCATAGTAAGAATACTCCTTCATAATATGCCATAGAATTGGCTGTCCTCCTATATCAATCATAGGTTTTGGTTTAAACTGTGATTCTTCTGAAATTCTAGTGCCGAACCCTCCGGCTAAAAGTACTACTTTCATCCTAGCTCCTTACTTTTACTATTAATCTTTCTAATTTATCAACTAATATTTCCCAACGATAATTCCTATCTACATACTCCATCGCATTCTGTATCATTTCTGCTACATCGTCCTTCTTTTTTAGCAAGAAGTTCAGCTCTCCTTCGAATTGGAAATAATCATTGTAATAAAACGCTCCATTCGACTTAATACAATGGCCCTTTAAAACCTCACATTCTCCGTTTACAATCACCGGTGTTTCAACCGCCATAGATTCTAAGACAACCATAGATAAGCTTTCAAATTTCGACGGAAGTATGAGTGCATTCGCACCTGCCATACCATCATATTTATCCTCTTCGCTTACAAATCCAAGATTCACAATATCATCTACATCCGGAACAGGAATAACATTTTTTCCCATTAACACAAGCTTTAAGCACGAAGGATTTCGATATTTATATTCCAGGAAATAATCAAATAGTTCATTACAATTCTTTCCTTCATCAATTCTTCCTACATATACGACGTATTGGTCTAAATCATACTTCTTTTTAAACCGTTCTCCATCTATATCTTTCGGAACATCTATTCCTATTCCACCGATCTCATAGGGAATATCCTTTGTTTCAAATCGTTCCCATATTAAATCTCGCTCTTCTTCTGTATTCAAGAAAAATGCTTTGGGGCTTTCAAAAAGTTTCTTTACACAATGGAATTTCATGAATGGTTCATCATGAGCCTCTGGCACAAGAATAGCCTTATCCTTTACCTCTTCTAATCCCATTACTGTTGGATAATAAAGATAGGTAAAGAAGACAAACGCATCATAATTATTTTTCTCATCTTTTATATATTGAATGAGTTTTGGCGAAAAAGGCCCCTGTTCTTCGAACCACTTTTTTTCCTCTGACTCCTGTAACTGCCCCTCTAAAAACTTTGCATTTAGCAAATGGAAAGTTTCTAGGTTTCTTTCTTTTACGACCGGAAACCTCCGCACAGTAACGCCATTAATTTCCTCTTCGTCTTTTGTATATTCATTTTTCCAACTTATATAGTCTATGGCTTTTGTGGTTGCTACGGTAACACTCCATCCAGCTTCACATAGATGTTCTGCAAAGAGTCTGCACTGAAGTTCTGCCCCACCATTTACTTCCAATCCGTATCTTTGTGTTACAAAGCAAACTTTTCCCTTTGTCATTTGCCTGATATCTCTTTCAACTGCTCTTTTAACGTTTCTATTTCTTTTTGTTGTTCACGAATGATACGAAACATATATTTCGCACTTATTAATGACTCTTCATTAAAGGTATTTTGTTCTTCTCTCATAGGAATCACAAAAAATTTCACCATCCGTCGTATCATTTTTTGGAACCATCCTTTTGGTCCCTTTGAAATTGGACGGTAAAAGGCAACATCTGCCATCTTCTCTTCTATATAAAAAGCATCTCCTATTCGCTTATTTAGAATGTTATAATCGTATTCTTTTGAATCCGCACTTATAACATCTTTATTTATAAAGCTTAGATCGTTACTTTTATATCCTTTTTTTTCGATATCATTATCAATATCTTTCATTATTTCTTTTACGTCTACTGCCATTATAACTCTTCCGCAAACCCTCTTTGCATTTTTCCAAACACTGTCCATCCAATGACACATACAATCACGCCAAGTAAAAATGCAGTTCCCATATTATGTAAATCAGGAATCTGTTTATAATAGAGAATTTCTCTATAAGCATTAATCAGTGGAGTTGTAGGATTCAAATTCCATACTGCCATTAACATTGGATGATTTGCCAGCGACTCTTCTGCCATTTCCTGACCATACATAACTGGAGTTAAAAACTGCCAAGCCATGGCTATAATAGATAGGATATTCGATAAGTCTCTAAAATATACAGTAAGTGCTGAAAATAGCATACACATTCCAAGGCAAATCAAATATTCAACAAACATGATGATTGGCAAAAATAAGCATGCCAAAGGGTTAATGCCGTATCCTGTAACTATTAAAACTGCAAATACTACAATAAAACTTAAGAGCATATTGATAAAGTTACT
>JAIKXK010000058.1 GCA_024684155.1 Lachnospiraceae bacterium
ATCGAAGTATGCGAAACTTCAAGAGCAGTACTTACTATACCCGTCCTGCATAAAAATAAGATTAAGCTTCATGCTTAAAAACTTTTTAATTCCGAACGCCCCTGCGTTATCTCTCTTTGCATTTACGAATGTGGCCAAGTAATTAAGACCGTCTTCTACTGCATGATAATGGATTCTTTTTTTATTTAAATACGTTCCTATGGGATCGTTATCGCAAAATACGTAAATCTCGTCGTATTCCTTAAAGTCTACCGGAACGTACTGCTCTTGAAGTTTCGCATACTTCGATGTAAATATAATCCTCGGTATCATATTTACCAGAGCATTTCCCCTGTCCTTCTTATATTTGGAAAGCTCCGGAAAATCATTGAAACTGTGCTCGTCAAATTCTATCGCCTCTTTAACATACCCTGATTGAGGAATTCTATCTTTTATATCTCCGAAATCATTTGACATTTTACTCAAGACAACAGTAGCGTTTCCCTTTTCTTCTTTAGGTCTGGCAAACTCTTTTAAGAAAGAAATATATAAATGATAAAACGTATGGCATACATATATTCTGCCTTTTTTCATAATCTCCGTTTCCTGTTTTTTATTTTTTTAACATTTGGGTAATTCGATTATTTCTTCCGCTATCCTGATAGCTCCTCTGCCATCAACCAATTCTTTTGACTTTTTTGACATCATCCCTCTCATTTTACTATCCAGTGAAAGCATTGATAAAGTCTTATAACTCTCAGCGAAAAAGTCTTCATTTTTTCTACAATCACCAAGATATATCATAGTTCCACTCTTCGAGAAACCTTCCGCTATCCTTAATTGATTGACGGCTAATACGTATGTTATCGTAGGTACACCGCATGCACAAAGCTCATATAAAGTACTTCCTGCAGCCGATAATGCCAAGTCACATTTTCTCATAAGGCTACACATATCTTTGACATTTTGGTGTATTTCAATAATGTCAGTATATTTGTCCTGTAGAGCCTTCATTTTTGTGTAATCGTCCGACATAGAACCAACAACAAAATGAAATCTTGCGCCATCCAGTCCATGTTTAAGCCTATCATCAAACCTAACTTCTCTACTTCTGATTTCTGACACATATTTCTCAAGACCGTAACCTATATGAAGTGAATCCGCACCCCCTGTCAGAATTAGAACATTTTTTACCATTTGTTCTACTTTAAAATCCGGTAAATTTGTGAAATCATCACGAAGCGGTGCATACTTTGTCCCAATTAGGAGTCTTAGATTTTTTCTATCTTCTGTATTTGCTTCTTTTCGATAAATATCTTCATCCGCAAAAATATTATAGTTAATCAGTAAATCCGCTGAAAATCTTTTTTTTGCTAGGTCATCTATATATACTGTTTTAAGGTCCTCCCGTAGTACCCTAAAATAGTCTTCTGTTACAAAGTAACTGTCAACTATTATTATTTCAGCTTTCTTATAGCTGTCTGTGTTTTTCAGAGCATATGTTTCTGACGACATGTTTCTGTAATCAGTCCCCAACACCTCACATCTATATCCTCTGGTTTCTATCATATCTTTCAGATTATCGTCCGCAGTTATAAATGCAATTTCTTTTCCCTTTGAAGCAAGTGCGTCAGCGATCGAAAGGCATCTCATTACATGTCCGGTGCCCAACGTCTTATTTCCATCTGCCCTGAATATTATCATCATTTCTTCCTGACTTTTTCCAAAAAATCCGTTATCCTCATCTCATACGAGTCTATACATGCATTAATTAGTTTTGTGTCTTCCACAGAATGATATGAGCCTTTTCCTTGGGCGAGTTTCTTCATACCAGTCCAATTCTCGTAGTATAAAAAAGCCTCTTTAAAAAGCTCGATTGCATTTTTATCAAGGTTATCATAGCTCGATGCAAGAGTATCTCCATCTCCTTCTGTCACCAACTTTTGCGCAATAATAAATCCTTTATCCAATCCCTCGTCTACATAATGAAGTGTAACTCCTCTAGGGGTACCCTCCACTAAACTCCAAAGATTTGGAGCCGCGCCACGATTATACGGGAGATACGAATTGTGTATATTTACTACATTGTTTGACAATGCGTCAATTACTTCTTTTTTGATTATATATTTATAGGTATAGCTTACTGTCAGGTCAAATTCATTTTCTTTACACCAATTTACGTCAAGCCTGTCAGAAAATCTAACAATCGTATGTCCCAGTTCTTCTATATAATCAAATAAAGGTTCCGCACATTGATTATTATATAAACCTAAAATCTTCATCCTAAAAATTCCTCTGTAATAGGCTCGCCTCTCTTAATATCTCTGGGAGCGTTTTTACCCAAAAGTCTATTAATATTCTTAGGCAGTATTCCATATCCGGGGCGAATAGGTTTGATATTTTCATGTGAAAACTTCTCACCTAATTTAATATCTTTTACCGCAAATAGACTTCTCCGGAATATAGTAGAATCTTTTTCTTTTGATGTAAGAGTATAGTCAGGACCTTTGGCAATCAGAACGGCATTGTTGACATCCTTTACCATCTGCTCAAATTCAACAAGTGTCATACTAAACTTACTATCTGCACTTTCTACTCCCTCCAACTTTACATGTTTTTCAACAACGCATGCGCCTAACGTGACTCCTACTACCGCTCCAAGACTGCCACAGCTATGATCCGAAAGTCCAATTGGAAGATTGAACCGCTTTTGCATATCCGGAATATTTCCAAGATGCATATCTTCCCAATTAGCAGGATATTCACTACAGCATTTAAGCAAAACAATCTGATTGTTGCCAACCTTTTTGCATGCGTCTACAGCATCTTGTATTTCCTCCGGATTAGCCATGCCCGTGGATATAATCATGGGTTTTTTCTTTGATGCAGCGTATTCAATAAGCTGAAGATCAACTAATTCAAAACTCGCTATTTTATATGCCTCCGCTCCCATATCTTCAAGAAAATCAACCGCAGCATTATCAAATGGAGTAGAAAGAAAATCTATCCCGCACTTTTTACACTCTTCTTTAATCCGTGGCTGCCAGTCATATGGTGTATATGCATCAGCATAAAGGTCATACAATTTATAGCCATCCCAAAGTCCGCCTTTAATCTTAAAAAACTCGTTATCACAATCAATTGTCAAACTATCAGGAGTATAGGTCTGAATTTTTAGACAATCAGCGCCTGCATTTGCTGCTCCTCTAACCAGTTCAAGCGCGTTGTCGATATTGCCACCGTGATTTGCACTCATTTCAGCAATGATGTATGGTTTTCCGGAATTAATCTTTTCGAATAAATGAAACATTATATATCCCTTTTTAATAATTGATATTTTTGCTCAGCAAGAATCCA
>JAIKXK010000183.1 GCA_024684155.1 Lachnospiraceae bacterium
GGATCGCTGTATAACCAATCAATAAGTTTCTCCAATCTACGTCTATTCTTTAAGCATACAGTCAAGTACCTATTTGAAAAATTCTTACTTCCACTCAGTGAATTCAGTTTAAGTTCATCTTCAGTAAATCTTTTATCATCAGCTGTAAAATCGAGCACTCTCCACAGAACGCCCTCACTGTTGCGTAAATCGCCCTTAAATCTATCCCTGGTCTGCTTTCTTAAATTATCAATTGTTCCTGATAGAATAATGAAGAAGTTCCAATCATAATCGGCCGCCATGCTTATTAAGCCTTCCATATTGGCAGTTTTTCCAGATTGAACACTACCTGTTACCAGCCCTTTAACTTCACCTGTAATCCTTGTATCAGTACTAAGATGGTTAAGAATCCAAAGACAACTCTTTTGTAAATTAGCAATCGAATCAGGACTCATCTTGCTCCCCAGATAGTTTTTATACCTTTCCCATGTAGAAGCATATCCTGACGGAATTCCAAACGAATTGCTCAGTCCTCCCTTATCAATCGCAACAATATCTTCATCATCTACTATTTGCACCGAAACGACTATGCCTCTGTAGTATTCAACAAATTGCGCCCACATTTCAGGTGTCATTTCCAGTGGAAATAATTCCTCATCCTTTAACACCTCTAAATTTGTCGCATCATCCCCATATGCCCTCACATCATCCCAAGTCTTCCCGGAATCAATTTGTCTGGCAATCCATTCTTTGCAAGGCTGAAAAGCTCCATTTTCAAAACTAGTCATCGGTCCCCTCCAACACTCGTTGTATTCTATCCGCACATTCTTTACAATTTTTCTTTATTTCTTTTCCCCAAAAGCGAAGAACCTTCCAACCTTCGCTCTCCAAAGTATAGTTTACCTCTTTATCTCGTTCTATATTTCTTTCTATCTTCGGAATCCAAAAATCTTGATTAGATTTAAAATCTTTTTTTCGATTTGCCCAATCATAGCCGTGCCAGAATTCGCTATCGCAAAAAACCGCAACCTTCTTTGATTTAAATACAATGTCCGGCTTTCCGATTATTCCGGTAACATTCTTCCGATATCTTAGCCCCCTACTCCACAACTCCTTGCGAAGCAATAATTCAATATCTGAGTCTTTATTTTTCACACGTTTCATATTGAAACTGATTTGTTCTTTTGTTTTTTTACTCATGAGGAATCCTCCTCAGTCAGATATACTTTTAGATCTTCTCTTATCTTCAGGCTTCGGAGAGTCTTTGGGAATAAACCAACGATTCCCCATCATTATTGCTCCCTCAACTCTTCCTTCTTTGCACAAAATGTCTACACGTCTTTGAGAAATGCCCCAATCTTTTGCAACCTGAGCGGTGGTTAACAAGTCCATCATTATCCTCCTTAAAATTGTTACACTTCATTAATTTTTAGTTTATTCCTCTTCGCGAACAATAACAAGGATTTTTCTATATTCTGTTCGTAATTTGAACCCGTACTGTGAATTTTAAACGTAAGAAGTCTGTAATTATGTTATCTCAATTTTCCATGATATAATATCACTATTGATAAAAGTGTTGATTTTCAAAATCAAAAAAAATTGAATCCACAAAATCATTACTATCAATAGCAGAATGCACATAATCTTTGTCTAAATACGAATTGACGATTAGTACTTATTCCGATGTGTTCATACTAAAAATTTACCACCCTCAAAGTGCAAAACAGAAAATTTTGTGTGCATATGTTCTTTTATGCAAAAAGAAGAACGTAACGTGAAATTTTATATTCTCCTGCGTCCTCCGTCGTTATTTAAAATCTCTAGCATAACTTTCATTCCACTTCCTTAATGCAGAATTCTCATCATGTGATTTAATAGATCTAACACACTGTCTTACGGTATTACACTGCCAGTGTTTATGATAATATTTTTGCCCCGGTGTTTATGATTAATAGGACGTATCCCCCATCCTTTACCCCTCACGACATTCCTCATAATACTGACAAGTCAGACAGCATTGCCCGCACCTTTTCTCCTGAATTCTCCATTTCCTGCGAAGCCAGTATATAAATCTTCTCATCGCCTGCGTCCTCCGCCGTTATTTCTTTTC
>JAIKXK010000226.1 GCA_024684155.1 Lachnospiraceae bacterium
TGCTTTCTACCTTAGGGAGCAATAGTAAAGGATTAGTAGCAGGAGATGAAATATATATTATTCGAACCTCCAACGTGCCGGTGGCTTTAGCGGAAGTGGGATTTATAACTAATAAAGAAGAATTAGAAAAAATGGTATCAGAAGAATATCAGCAAAAAGCTGCTCAGTCTTTATATGATGCGATTATTACTACTTTGAAAGAGAATGGAAAACTATGAGAAAAATAATTTTTGCCACAGGAAACAAGAATAAAGCAAAAGAAATCCATGAAATTCTAAAGGATTTGGATTTTGAAATTCAGACTATGAAAGAAGCCGGAATCGATATTGATATAGTAGAAGATGGAAAGACTTTTTCTGAAAATTCTATGATTAAGGCAAAAAGTGTTTATGATGCCCTCCCTGAAAATTTGAAAGGCCGGGTTTATGTTATGGCAGATGATTCGGGCCTTTCTATTGATTATTTAAATGGAGAACCTGGAATTTATTCTGCTCGTTATATGGGAGAGGATACTTCCTATGATGTGAAAAATAAAAATTTAATTGAACGACTTGAAGGTGTGGAAAAAGCAGATCGTAGCGCTCGATTTGTCTGCGCTATTTCCTGTATCTTTCCAGATGGAACAAAAAAGAGTGTAGAAGGTACCATAGAAGGCTATATTGGATGGGAGATGGCTGGAGAAAATGGATTTGGTTATGACCCTATTTTTTATGTAGATGAATATGGCTGTTCTACGGCTCAAATGACACCGGAACAAAAGAATGCCATTAGCCACAGAGGAAAGGCATTAAGAGCGATGAGAGAGGAATTAAAGAAAAATGAAAATATTAGTAGTTAGTGATACTCATTCTTCATTGCGTAATTTTATGAGGGTGGTAGATAAAGAACATCCTGATAAGATTTTTCATTTGGGAGATGCCCAGGGGAAAGAGAGAGAAATACAGACAATTGCAGGGGTGCCTGTTACAATTGTAAAAGGTAATTGCGATAATGATATTTCTTTACCTACAACCATTGTTGAAGAAATAGGAAAACATAGAGCGTTTTTGACACATGGTGACTGCTATGGTGTTGGTTCTGAACTATATGATTTGGATCGAGCAATCGATGCAGCAAAAAGTGAAAATTGTGATATGTTGTTTTTTGGTCATACCCATGTGCCGATTTTGGATTTAGGATATAAAGGAATGGTCATAATGAATCCAGGAAGCTTAACATCACCACGTCAGTCAAGCGGAAAATATACGTATGGAATTTTAAATATTTTTGAAAATGGTGAAGTGGAAAGTGCTCTGAAGGCGCTAGAATAAAGGAAAAATCGGGTAAAAAAATTTTTTGAAAAAAGTTTGAAAAAAGTGTTGACAAAGTAGTACCCCTGCCATATAATATATCTTGCGTTTGCGGAAAACAAACAACACAGACGTCAGTCAAATCGGGGTGTGGCTCAGCTTGGCTAGAGCACCTGGTTTGGGACCAGGGGGTCGCAGGTTCGAATCCTGTCACCCCGATGTTATTAAAATTTACCTTTTAAAAGTTTGATTTTGCGGGTGTAGTTCAATGGTAGAACACCAGCCTTCCAAGCTGGATACGTGGGTTCGATTCCCATCACCCGCTTTTCCTATGTGAAAATTCACTGGAGGAATGAGTGTCTGTAGCTCAGTTGGATAGAGCAACGGCCTTCTAAGCCGTGGGTCGGGGGTTCGAATCCCTCCAGGCACAGTAGTGTCTTGAGAGAAAAACTTCTATAGACACAGTAAGTGTTTGGAGTCAATGTGAGTCGCATTCACTATACGCCATGGTGGGTATAGCGCAGTTGGTTAGCGCGCCAGATTGTGGCTCTGGAGGCCATGGGTTCGAATCCCATTATCCACCCTGATTACCGTTTGAACCGATTTTGGGCTATCGCCAAGCGGTAAGGCACAGGATTTTGATTCCTGCATTCGTTGGTTCGAATCCAACTAGCCCAGTATGGGATACTAGCTCAGTTGGTAGAGCACCTGACTTTTAATCAGGTTGTCGGGGGTTCGA
>JAIKXK010000256.1 GCA_024684155.1 Lachnospiraceae bacterium
CGAATGGCAATTTCCGCTTTTTTCAGCCTTTCTTCTAACTCCTCTTTATTTTCTGAAGTTAAACTACCCTCTGGCAAAAAATCAAAAATCAATCCTTCCCCAAAAAGTAAATCCGCGCCAAATTCTGCATGATCAACAGAAGCTCCATCATTAAAGGTATTATACCGTTTGATTTGTTCAAACCTGCCTACATCATGAAGCAGACCCAAAAACCATGCGAAATCAACGAAAGCGTCCTCCGTTGAAAGAGAGGACGCAATTCGCTGTGCAATGCCTGCAACCCGATAAGTATGCTCTACCTTTAATCGGATTTTAACATCAGACATATTATATTTATTTGTGTAGCAATCAAAGGCATCTTTTGCCTTTTTTCTATCAATTGTAAACATCTAACTTATTCTTCTTCGTTTTCTTCCATGGTCATCATTTCATCCATGTTATCTTCTGTAGCAAATCTGCTTACTTCTTCCTGAAGTCGTTCAGAAATCTCACGATTGCTTTCTGAATCATCATGGATGGTTGTAATAGATTCTAAGATACCAGTGGTACTTTCTGTAGCATCTGATACACCCTGTGTACAGTCATTAATAACATTTGAAATATGATCAATCTGAGAAGTCATTTCATTAATGGTTGTATTTAAAACAACGGTATTATCATTTACAGATTCCAATACATCATTGATGTCCTCTGCATCCTGATAGTACTGCTGAGCAACACCTTCAAATTCATCATAATCTGAAAGTACAGATTCACTGACATAGGTTAACATTTCATTAGAATTTTCTGCTAAAGTTTCTACTGCAGAAATTACCTGGTTTGAAATTTCCTGAATAGAATTTGCTGTATCACGGGAGTGTTCTGCAAGCTGACGAATTTCATCAGCAACTACTGCAAATCCCTTACCTGCTTCTCCAGCACGGGCAGCTTCAATGGAAGCATTTAATGCTAACAGATTTGTCTGGGCTGCAATGGATAAAATATCTTCGGTCAAAGTCTGAATCTGGGATACATTCTTACTTTCTTCAATGGATGTTTCAAGACCATCTTTGATAGAATATACCATTTCATTCGTAGAAGTTTTCTTCTTTTCCGTATTTTCTCGAATAACCATAGCATGTTCTTTAATATCTGCAACACGGTTCGTTCCTTCTGCCACCTGGTTTGATACCTGGCCAACAGCATTATTAACATCTCCAGCACCTTCATTTAAAGAAAGTAATGTATTGTTTGCTGTTTCCATAGATGCTGTTAACTCTTCCATTACTGAAGATACATTACTAACATCATCCTTTGAAGCATTTACAATACCTACTGTATTTTCTACTGAAGAATAAATATTTCCGGATTCATGTTTGATCTTATCTATAATATTTTCCAACGTAGCTAAGAAGTTATTTACACCTGCTACTAATACACCAACTTCATCATTTGTTTTATTATCAAGTCTCTGAGATAAATCAGCACTTCCTTCATTCATCTCTTTTAAAATCTTGTCTAACTGACGGGAGGCAACGATTAATGGAGAAATCGCTTTGTTAACCATGATTAATGCAAGGACAGATACAATAATTAATAATACAGTACCAACTACAATTGCGATACGAACCTGTCCTTCAGTCTTTGTCAACTGATGCTGATTCTCTTCAATTAATACTGCTAGCTTATCAGCCATTAATGCAATATTTTCTTCATGGCCTAAGATTAATTCATGGGCAGAGCCAAAGTATAAGGTCATAGCCCCTGCATAATCACCCTTACGATACAAGGTATCCAACTGGCCATATAAATCAATAAAACCTGTTACCGCTGTATCCAATGCTTCAAATTGAGATTGAAATTCCTCGTCATCAACCTTTGGAACCTGAGTTCTTAAATCCTCCATGGCTGCTGATAAAGTCTCTAAATCTGTAACTCCAGGATCAATCATAGAGAGAGCAGTTTCCTCGTCTGCCATAGATCCCATTTGCTGCATAGCCTGAATTAAAAATACACGTTTTACCAATGCCTGCATCATTGCATCTACATCCCCAAAATCACGCTCAATTGATAAATATGTATCTGATAAGGTTTCTGCAGAACGAGCAGAAATTTGGAAATTTGCACCCATAATTGCAATTCCAATAATTGCCACAATATCTAATGCGAGAAATGCAGCTAAAATTCTTGTTCTTAAACTTTTCATAAATTACCTCCTGTTAGTTTCACAAAATCGAATTGCGCACTATTTTGTTTATTTTATCACGATTTTCAAAATAAAACAATGCAAATATGAACACACAGAGGGTAATTTGTACAGTTAACGTTTTAAGTATTGCACTTCTTCATAGAATTCTTCTGGGACAGGAAGCTCATCATGCTCACGTTTTTTTACCATATTTTCAATTGGTCTTGCTAGCTGTGTTCCCTTGTTTGCTCTTCTATGAATAAGTTCAGAATACTGTCCATTGGATTTTAGTTTTTCACTAATATCAAAAGTAAGAGGGCAATAACGATATAAAATATCCCGACTTACCTTTGATAATCGAAGACTTCCATTGGCTTCGTATAAAATATATAAAACATAATCTGCTACAAATACTTTTCGGTAATTGTTTCCTGCTTTTTGTAATGCCTTCTTTACCTTCTCTTTTTGGTCTGCATTTAATGCAGAATTCTTGCGGTAATACTGAAGGAAGTCAGCATACTCTGCAGTCAAAGACGGATCTGAAATATCATTCCAGTGTACGCCCTGTTCTGTCTTACACATTTCCCAGCGGAATTCTCCACACATCCGGGTTACAGCTAAAGCAAAATCCTCCAAGGAAAAAATCGGCATTAACATTCGGGCAGAAGTAGAGCGTTTCTTTCCATCGATTTCCTGCCAAAGCACGCTTCTGCTACCAATGTTTGGCATTAAAATTACATAAGGTAAACACTCCATATGAAGGGTCATGGCAGGAGCTTCACCATCTGGATCACTATACTGGTATTCCCTGTAAAAAATCTGAAAATCCGTATTTCTTATTTTATTCAGTTCTCCATTAATTCGTTCCTGAGAAGAGAAGCACTTTTCAAGAGGCATCATCTGATTTACAGAATCAAACAGTGGTGAAAAAACAGAAATGCGACCAAAGGTCATACGATTTCCCAAAGCGACCAGATTGTTTAATTCAAACCTTACCCGCTCTAATTCATCATCCATCATCTCTTCAACTTGTTCTTCTGTCAGTTCACCATTTTGTTTTTGTTCTCTTAAAAATCCAGGATAATCTAAGTCAAATTCATTTTTAGATGGCATAACCTCCATATCATAAATTAATTTTAACCACTCTGGAACGGTAAGAATTTTATGATTTGGATCCTTAATATAGGTCATGTTGATTCGATATAGTTGAGCAAAGTCTTCTTCTGAAACTACACGCTCATCCATAAAGCCAAACCGAAGGAAAAGCTCTACTTCCAAAGGAATCTGTTTTCCTTTGTCTAGATCCTTAAAATACTTAAGAACAACTTTATAATAAATCTTATAGAATAAATCAGTTATTCCTCGACGTAGTTTTCGAACATTTTCATCGGTAGCAGATCGATCATGTAATCTCGCGTAATTATCTAACAGCTGGTTCATATTATCTCTTACATGAGTTTCACACTCACCATAAGACATAATAATCTCCTTTGCATTTTCCACAAGTGGGACATTTCCATCTGCTATAATTTCTTCCCCTACCCGATCCATATCAGATTTTTTCATAGACAAACCACTAAAGGCACTACGAAAGGCATAGGTATCTTCACTTAAGGACTTCATATACTTCTTATAGCCCTTAATTTTTGTAGTTAACTCATGCATCAACTGCATGGTATTATATATGGTTCCCACGCACATCTCTACGCCAAGACCATATAAATCCCTTTGGATTTTATCATCGTAATTATAAAAGGACTGTAAAAAGCTCACCTGCCATGATTGTAATTTCAATTTCTTTGGCGCCGGTTCTAACTCCTCCACTTCAGAAAAATCCTCTGGCTTTTGTCCCATAGAATTACAAAGTGCAGGATAATTACGTAAATCATCCTGCAACTGCTGATACATCTTGTCCGCTTCTCCTTGGACAATGTGTAAAAATTTATATAAATTATATGCATTACTAACGGTAGCACTGGCAACAACAGGCGCAATCTTTTTATTCACAGAAATTACCTTATCCACGTCTAATAAATCCTCAAATGGATAAGAATAAATGGTAGCTTCTTCGTTTGCCATATAACTGTAAACAAAGACCTCCCCCGGTTTTTCTGCCAATCCAATCACACTGCCTGTTTTTAGAATCACATCTTCCTTATTTCCGGGATAGGTCATACGAACAGACCCCTTTAGAATAATATCTAAAGTAGTTACCTTTTCTCCCGCATTATGAATCTGTGAGTTTGCTGCGCATTGTTGCATTGCCATATTTCTCTACTCCTTGGTAAATAAGGGCTTCACTTCACTTCTGTAAACACGAATCATAAAGTAAGCTGCCATGGATACTGCTACTAATTCGGCAATTGGGAAGGACCACCATACTGCTGAGAGTCCGCCAAACTTTGCCAACAAATACGCCGCAGGCAAAATTACTAATAACTGTCGAATAATTGAGTTCATCATAGATATAAATCCATGTCCCATCGCCTGGAAAAATGACGATGATACAATAGAAAATGCTGCCAGTAAAAAGTGAATGCTAATGATTCGAAGAGCTGGCACACCAATCTCAAGCATTTCATCAGATGCTGAGAATAATAGTAAAAGTTTATCTGGAATTGCCCAGAATAGTACGACACCAATAATCATACAAACATAGGCTGCCACATAGGAAAGCTTTAATGTTTTTACGATTCTCTCTGGCTTTCTTGCGCCAAAGTTGTATGCCACAATTGGCATCATTCCATTGTTCAATCCAAAAATCGGCATTAATACAAAGGATTGTAGCTTAAAGTATACACCAAATACAGCTGTAGCAGTAGATGAGAATACAATTAAAATCTTATTAAATCCAAAGGTCATAACAGAACCGATTGCCTGCATTACTATGGATGGAAATCCTATGGAATAAATCTTCTTTACAGTTTCCTTTTTCATAGGATAATCCTTTAGAGAAATGTGAATCTCTTTGTTCTTTGTTATGTTGAAATATAAAGCTAAGCTTCCTCCCACAATCTGTCCAAAGATTGTGGCACAGGCTGCACCTGCAATACCCATTTCCGGGAAGAATCCATAACCAAAGATTAAAATAGGATCCATTATCATGTTAATAACAGCACCTACAATCTGAGTGGTCATGGAATATGCTGTCTTTCCTGTAGACTGCAATAGTTTTTCCATCATAGATTGGAAAAACATTCCAATACTAAGGACTCCTACGATTCTCATGTAGGTAATTCCATATTCCACAATTACTTCATCAGAAGTTTGGAACTTAAAAAACGGCTTACAGATAACCAATACAAAAAGTGCAAAACAAATATAAGTAATCCAGGTAAGTCGCACTCCTGTTGTAGCGATTTCGTTTGCCCTATCATATTTCTTTGCTCCCAGACATCTTGATACCAAAGCGTTAACACCAACACCTGTTCCTATTCCAAAAGCAACCATTAAGGTCTGTAATGGGAAAGCTAAAGAAACGGCTGTCAGTGCATCCTCACTAATCATTGCCACAAAGATGGAATCCACAATGTTATACAATGCCTGGGTCAGCATTGATAACATCATAGGTGTGGACATATTCACCAAAAGCTTTCCAACAGGCATAACGCCCATCTTATTTTCTTGTCTTTCGCTCAAAAAATTTTCCTTCTTTCTATCCTGCAATCATCCCTAAGCGATTTGATTTGCAAGCACTTCTTTTGCACTCTCAAGAGCTTCAGGAATACCTGCGGCATTCTTTCCACCAGCCTGTGCCATATTTGGACGACCACCGCCGCCACCGCCTACCTTAGGCGCAACTTCCTTAATTAAGTTTCCGGCATGAGCTCCCTGTGCAATAGCACCATCGGTAGCCATTACCATAAGAGATACTTTTCCCTCATTATCAGAAGCAAGTACAATTACTCCCTTTTCTCCAACGGAAGCTTTTAATTCATCTCCAAGATCACGAAGTCCGTTCATATCAACTCCCACAAGAGCTTTTGTAATAAGGTTTACACCATTTACATCTTCCATATCACTTGCTGCATCTCCAAGAGCTTCATGAGCTGCTTTTGCCTTCATGGATTCTAATTCTGAAGAAAGTTCCTTCATTTCTTTTTGCATGGCAGCAATTTTTTCCACCAAATTATTTGGAGTTGTTTTTGCCTGAAGAGCAGCAGCATTCAACTTCTCTTCTACTTCTTTATAGTAGTTAATTACGTTTGCACCAGTGATTGCTTCAATACGACGAGTACCACCGGCAATACCTGATTCAGAAACAATTTTAAAGGTTCCAATGTCAGAAGTATTCTTTACATGAGTACCACCGCAAAGTTCCTTTGAATAATCTCCCATAGAAACAACTCGTACACTTTCACCATACTTTTCACCAAAAAGTGCCATGGCTCCAGATTCACGAGCCTCATCAATGCTCATAACATCGGTAGAAACAGGTACTCCAAGGGCAATGCGTTCATTGACCATCTTTTCAACCTTATCAATTTCTTCCTTGGTCATAGCTTTATCATGAGAAAAATCGAATCTGGTACGATCAGGATCCTGGTATGAACCAGCCTGCTCTACGTGATTTCCTAATACTTCACGAAGTGCTTTTTGAAGCAAGTGAGTTGCTGAATGGTTTTGACAGGTAGCCTGACGAAGTGCCTTATCTACTGCAAAGTGAGCACTCTTTCCAACCTGAAGCATTCCGCTTTCCATATGACCTACGTGAGCAATTTTATTACCAACAACCTTTACAGTGTCTTCTACAACAAAACGTCCACCATCTAAGGTAATTTCACCCTTATCTCCCTGCTGACCACCCATGGTAGCATAGAAAGGTGTCTTTTCAACGATAACGGCACCCTTATCTCCTTCTGCTAAAACATCAGAAACCTCTCCGCCTTCTTCGTTGAATACACAAATATTTTTAATCACACAATCAGCTTCTGTCTTGTCATATCCATCAAATTCAGAAACATAATCTGTAGGTAAATCGTTATAAACGGTAGCATCTGCTCCCATATAGTTTGTTTCTTTACGAGCACCTCTTGCAGTTTCTTTCTGCTTTTCCATACATTTATCAAATCCGGCTTCATCATAGGTAAAGCCTTTTTCTTCCAAGATTTCTGCTGTTAAATCTACAGGGAAGCCAAAGGTATCATAAAGCATAAATGCATTTTCACCAGAAAGAACCTTCTCACCCTTTTTCTCCATCTCTTCTTCCATTTCGGAAAGACGGGCAAGTCCATTGTCAAGGGTACGGTTAAAACGTTCTTCTTCACTATTTAAGGTCTTAAAGATAAACTCTTTCTTTTCTTCTAATTCTGGATATCCATCCTTTGAGTTGTTAATTACAACTTCTGCAAGACGAGCCATAAAAAGTCCATCAATGCCAAGAATTCTACCATGACGAGCTGCACGACGAATAATACGGCGAAGTACATATTCACGGTTTCCTGTACCTGGACGAATACCATCAGAAATCATAAATGTTGCGGAACGGATGTGATCTGTAATTAAACGAATTGATACATCATCCATAGCATCTACCTGGTACTTCTTTCCAGATAGTTCACAAACCTTATCACGAATTTCCTTCATGGTATCAATATCAAATACGCTATCTACGTCCTGCATTACAACTGCCAAACGCTCCAAGCCCATTCCGGTATCAATATTTTTCTGGGCAAGTTCGGTGTATCCACCATGTCCATCACCTTCGAACTGAGTAAATACGTTATTCCAAACTTCCATAAAGCGGTCACATTCACAACCCACCTTACAATCCGGTTTTCCGCAGCCGTATTTTTCTCCTCTGTCGTAGTAAATCTCAGAACAAGGTCCACAAGGTCCTGCACCATGCTCCCAGAAGTTATCACATTCTCCAGTTTCCGGATCGCGGTAAAAACGGGTAATGCGATCTGCATCAATTCCGATTTCTTCATTCCAAATCTTAAATGCTTCCTCATCTTCACCGTAGATAGAAGGATACAAACGGTTTGGATCTAATTCTAATACTTCTGTCAAGAATTCCCATGACCAGTGAATTGCCTCTGTCTTGAAATAATCTCCAAAAGAAAAGTTTCCAAGCATTTCAAAAAAAGTCAAGTGACGGGCTGTCTTACCAACATTGTCAATATCCCCTGTACGGATACATTTCTGGCAGGTGGTTACTCTCTTTTTTGGAGGAACTTCCTGTCCTGTAAAATATGGCTTCAAAGGTGCCATTCCGGCATTAATTAAAAGCAAAGAATTATCATTGTGAGGAACCAAAGAAAAGCTCTTCATTTTCAAATGTTCTTTGCTCTCGAAAAAATCTAGGTAAGCACGTCTTAAATCGTTAACTCCATGTTTCATTGTTATTGTATCTCCTTAATAAAATATACTTAAACAGAAAAATATCGCATGAAGGCATAATACCCCCATGCGAAAATATCATTCAATTCTTAATGACTATTCTACGTCACTTTTTTCGACAGAGGCCAATGCTTCTGCCTTTTTATTCTTACTCTTACGAAGTTCACTGCCGATTACAATACCGCAGATAAAAATCACAAGTAAAATCACCATTAAAATTAAATATGATAAAAAGCTATTAATAAATGCAATCATGTCGAAACCTCCCATAAGCTTATTTTTCGCCTATTTTCTTTAAGATTATACACCAATTTCACTCTGTATGCAAAGTTTTTGCCCTTGTTTTTTCACTTCTTTCCAGAGAACGATTTATCTTCTACATTGGTCCTCTGTCTTTTAGCATGGAATTCCACAATTTCTTTTTACAGAACTTCGGATCTACTAAGCCTTTGTCTATCCCATCAAAATGTCGAAATCCCTTGTTTTTCCTGCTGATAGCCAGCCATTTTTCATCCGCTGGTTTTCCATCCTTGCAAAAGACAGCTACATTGTGAACCATATCTTTACATAAGTCATAATCAATTTCTTCAAAAGGTCGCCAGCTTTTTTCTAAATTTCCAAACATATACCATAAATCCGAAGCATGGAAAGCCTTATAAGAATTTCCCGGCAAAACTCGATCAAAGAAGTATCCATACACTGGAGCATGGTTCATTTTATAGCAATCTAGTCCTAGTTTCATAGCCATATGATATAAAAAAGGCGGCAACATATCTTGAGAGGTTACCCCTACAATCATCGGTACATTTAGTATTTTCCCCTTCTTTACCGTCTCTCCCGGAAATTCTTTTAATACCCTGCCATCAATGGAGGGTTGCGTATGTTTTAAGTTCGAGAGGGGTGATTCTCTTCTTCTGGCACTTTGCCATGCCTTCCAGACTTCGCTTGGCGCTGCCTCAAAAATATCTCCATCTATGGATGTTTTGATGTCATCCCATAACTTCTTTGAACCTTCCTTCGTATCTGGCCAGGAAAATTTTGGTGCAATTCCTGCCCCAGACATCATAATAGCCCCTTGTATTTTTCCTTCTAACTCCCCGGAACATAATAAATCCATTACGCACATGGCTCCAGCAGACTGTCCCATAATGGTGATTTTTTCAGGGTCTCCACCGAAACCAGCAATGTTGTTCCTTACCCATTGAATGGCACAAAGCTGATCCATCAACATATAGTTTTCACCACCGTACAAACCAAATATGTTTAATCGATACCCTGCGGAAACAAAGACCACATTTTCTTCGGCATATTCTCTACAGGTTCCATAAGGAAGTTCTCCTACCGTTCCAGTTTCAAATCCCCCTCCATGAAAAAAAATTAACACCGGCTTTTTTTCTCTGTAATTGAAAGGAGCTACAATATTTAATGTCATAGGTGTCTCATTATAATAGGTTTTTTTATCTGAGCGAAACTCCTTTGCATAAAATCGTTCTTCTTCACTATGGAAACTGCTAAATTGGTAGCAATCCACTTCCCCCTTTGTTCCATCGAAGACATTTCTCCAGGTATCAATGAGCTTCGGTTCTTGAAAGCGTGGTGTATTCCCATAGGGAATTCCTTTAAATATAACTACAGAATTCTCTTTTATCCCCTTAATATAACCACATGGACATTCCCATAGTATTTCTTCCATAGACATATATATTCCCCCTTTAATGCCTATTTCTACCTGTTTTTATCATAGCATAGGCCCTTTTCCCTTTCATCATTCATTTCCACCATTTTTGTATAACTTTAACAATTTGTATGTTTTTCTCTTTTCATTCTTATGCAAATTGTTTATAATTTAATCGTCTTAATTAATTTACTGAACGGAGGGGGAAATATGGAAAAAGACAAAGAAAATTCTTTTCTTTCCAAATGCGCTTATGGGGTCGCTGATATTTACGGTGGAGGCGCTTTTGTCATTATTGGTACTTTCTTTACTGTATTTTTAACGAAGGCATTGGGGATGCCTCCGGCACTGGCAGGTACCATTCCACTGATTGGTAAGGTTTGGGACGCCATTACAGATCCCATTATGGGAAATATTGCCGATCAAACAAAATCCAGATTTGGCTCCAAACGATTTTTTATGCTCCTTGGTGCCTTTCTTTCTGCCATTACCTTTATTCTCATGTGGATTCCTTTTGGTGGGTCTAATGTAATGTTGCAATATATTTTTTATGTCGTAATGTATATGCTCTTTTCCACTGGTTTTACAGTAGTTATGGTTCCCTACAACGCACTGCTTCCTGACATGTTGGATGACTATCGAAAACGTGCAGAATTTACCGGTGTACGTATGGCCTTTTCCGCCTTTGGAAATATCATTGCTGGTCTAGGTTCTTCTTTACTTATTACTGATACTACAGATTCCAGTCGCTATCTTTTAGTTGCCTTTATCTATGGAGCCATCTTTTGTATCGCTATTTTACTTACCTTCTTTGGTACTTGGGAAAGAGAAAAAACGATTGAAAAAAGAAGTTTAAAAGAAAGCCTAACACAGTCTTTTACGGTATATAAAAGTCATTGTTTTCGAATGTTTCTAGGCATCTTTATCTTTGGACAGGTTGCAACAGATTTTGTAACAGGACTGGCCGTTTACTACGTGGATGATGTATTAAACAGCTACGGAAACAACCACTTTACTCTTATGATGGGTGTTATTTTGATTTCTCAATTTTTGGGCATGTTAATCTTTGGTCCCATTATGTCTCGTACGGATAAAAAGGTTCCAATTCTTGTTGGTTTTCCTGTACGAATGATTGCTACTTTGGCGATGTTATTTTTCTCCCATGAAGGAGCAAACTTTAACATTATTTTGGCTCTTACCTTTATTATTGGTCTAGGTATGGCATCTGCTTCTATTACCATTTATGCCATCCTTGCAGATTTAGCGGATGTGGACGAACTTATTACTTCCATTAATCGCCCTGGTATCGTATCTGCTATGGCCACCTTTATCCGAAAAATTACTGCCGGTCTTTCTGTAAGTGTCATTGGATTTATGCTTGCCTTAGTTGGATATAGCGAAACCTTAGCAGCAAAAGGAGCAAGACAATCTGCTGCCACCCAAGCCGGTATTGCCTACATCTACATCTTTTTACCAGTAGCACTTATGATAATTACTTTGATTTTTACCTATAAGTTTCCTATGAACAAAAAAGACTTCGCCATTATTCAAAAAGAAGTACAAAGAAGAAAAGGTGAAGATACTTCAAAGATTACAAAAGAAGAAATAAAAGTATGTGAACGGGTAACCGGTTTTTCTTACGACAAACTTTGGTGTAAGGATAACGCATTAAAATTCTAGCCTCCTATCATATTCCTTTTTTCCATAAAAAAGAGCTGCAGTACTTTATCAGCGTAACTCCAAAAGTACTGTAGCTCTTTGTGTTTTTACTTATTTTATTATCGATCTGCAAAGTCCTCTGCTACTTGTAGCACTTCCTCCCTTGCTTTTAAGAAGGCATCCGCTACTAAAGGATCAAAGTGACTACCAGCATCTTCTTCTATAATAGAAAATGCTTTGTCATAATCAAAGGGTGGCTTGTAACAGCGCTCTGAAACTAAAGCATCAAATACATCGGCCACTGCCATGATTCGTGCAGACAATGGAATATCTTCTCCTGCCAAACCCTTTGGATAGCCAGTACCATTCCACTTTTCATGATGACCGCCAGCTAAATTTTTTGCCTCTTCTAAATAATCTGCATCCGGCATAGTGGCAATGGCTTTTTCAATCACCAGTCTTCCTTCTTCAGCATGAGTTTTCATTACTTCAAACTCCTCTTCTGTAAGTCGTCCCGGCTTATTTAAAATAGCATCTGGAATGGCAATTTTCCCAATATCATGCAAAGGTGCGGACTGCACACAATTATCAATAAAGTTATCCGTCATCTGTTCCTTATAATATCCAAGTTCCTGCATTTTATGACCAATAATTCCAACATAAGCTGCAGTCTTTCTTACATGGTCTCCAGTTTCTTCGTCCCGGCTTTCCACCATATCAGCAAGAACCATAATCAGACTTGACTGCATCTTTGTCATCTTTTCCTGACGTTTTTTGCTTTCTTCAAAAAATCTTGTACTCTCTTCTGTAGATTTTAAAAACGCCCGGTATAATCGTTCAATCTCATCCCCTGTCTGAATATCTAATTTTGATAAAGATTTTACATTTTTCTTTCTGGTAAACTCATCCTGATAACCAAACTGATCTGCTACATTTGTAATGGCATTAATCGGAATAATGACATGATATTTTGCAAACCACATGACCACTGCAAAAACAAAGAGTAAAAAGCTGATAAATACACACACTGTTTTTAACAAGAAATCAATCTGATAATTTGTTAATTCCTCCATGGCAATATCTACAACAGCATAGCAAACGCACTCTCCTGATGAATCGTATACAGGCTCATAAGCGGTCAAAAGCCATCCATAACTATCATCAGAAATCATAGGCTCTATTCGTTTTCCATTTAATAAATCCGGAAGATATTCCATAAAGGTAGAATCAAAGGCAATAACATCTCCAAGTCGATCCGCCTTCACTCCTTCTGTTTCCACGTCAAAGACTACATGGCATCCATCGGACATGATTTTATAAACATACACAAATTCCACGTCTGGCGTATTCTTATGCATGTCGTATAAAAGTTGAGAGGTTTCTCTATAACTGTCAAAATCATCCCCCTCCGATAAATACATATCTACACTATCCCCATCAACGACAGAGGCTGCCAGTTTTGCCACCCCTTCTGCAAGATAGGTATGTTGTTCAATGGAATAATTTTTAAACAAGACCAAACACACCGTGGTGCAAATACTTGCCGTAGTTAGGGAAAATACAATTAATACTGTATAAAACTTTTTATTTAATGATAAGCCTCTGTTATTTTGTTCATAAATATCTTCAATTTCTTCTTCGGAAAGAGGCTCCTGCAGCCATAGCATAAATTTAAACTTTTTCCAGATTTGTTTTGGAAATAACTGAAGTAAAATTCCTACAAATAAAACTGTAAAAAATTTATCAAAAAGTTCAAACATCAAAACGGAAATATACCAGGCTAGGCTTTTACTCATTCCTAAATTTTCCAAAAATGCAATGATGGCCTGGTTACCACTATCCACCTGTACTCCTGTTAAATACATGGTTAATATTCCGCCAAGGCCTCCACCAATAGCCACGAGAATTAGTAAATATAATATTGATTTTTTTATACTCTTTTGCCAATTGTAACGATAAGCAAAGGCCGTAGCAATGGCAATCATGACATTTAAGGAGCCATAAAAAATAGAAACAGGATTCGTAAAATAAATCAGCACATTTGTTATTAATGCCACTGCAATTCCTGGTACAATCCCTCCTAAAACAGAAACTAAAATTGTACCTCCGGTATCAAAATAAATAGGTATATCCATAGTGGAGGTCATTAATCGTCCCCCAATATTTAACACCAATCCTATAATGCAGATTAAAAAAGGTAAAACTAATTGTCTTCTTTCTTTTTTCTTATCCAATATGCCTCTCTCCCCAATATTAAATTTATAAAGCCGCTTCTATAGATGCGATTAATTTTTCCTGTGATGCCGGTTTTAACAGGTAACCGGATGGCCTTAACTGCATAACCGCCTCAATATGAGCCCGATCACTTACCCCTGTCAAAAATATAACCGGAATACTCTTCATTTCATCATCTGCCCGAATCATTTCCAAGGTTTGTTTTCCATCACATACAGGCATTTCGTAATCTAACAAAATCACATCTGGCCTGTCTCTTCCTATGGCAGCCATAGCCTTCATTCCTGAGTTTGCCAGGGTAATACGATACTTTGAATCCAAAATACTTTTAATATTTCGTAGGGTCATGGCATTGTCATCCACCACTAAAATATGATGACGTTCTTCATGATCCTTTGTAGCTTTTTTCCCAATGTCATCAAAGGTAACATCCAGGCGACGGCAAAGGGCATACAATACATCCTCATTATCCACAGGAAGAATTAAATTTTCAAAAGTATTCCCCTGAAAATATCCCTGAAAATTTCGAAATTCTCCATCGGTTCCTATGGTAACTACTGGAAGATTCTTGTAATCCCGGCATATAATGTTAAAGACCGACATATCCACATCATAAACTCCTGCCAAAAGAGTCAGGACCAAATCCGGCTCCATTACCTTCATAATCGCCCCTGCATTCTGTGTTGTTTCTGTACATACCTGCACCTTAAAATACCGTCTCAAATATTCATTTAAACTTTTTAAGGTATCATCCACTTTTCCAATCAGCAATATTTTTTTCATGATGCTCCTCCGTTATAGTTTTTGTTCCATTTCTTCCATTAACTCTTTTGCCAAATCCTCATCCAGATTCTTTACTGCAGCATTTAGTTTTCCAACTAATCCATCTATTTCTTCTCCAAAGCAATAGCTTTTCATTTTATCCATAATACCATCTGCAGTATCTACATCTAACTCTTCCATAGCCGGTGTTAATAATTCAAACATGGTAAGAAGAAGTTCTTTATCTCCCCTTTCTTTTTCCTCTGTATCCTCCTTGGCACTCAGTCCAAAGACTCCGGATAATTTTTGTTTATAGGATCTCCACTCTTCTATAAAGGCAGTATGCATGGCAAAAATTCGTTTTAAATTTCCATCCTTAGCTGCAAATTCAAGAAGCTTTGCTGTACCTGCTAAAGGCACAATGCCAATGGTTGCTGCTGCTGATTTCATACCATGAACCTGAATCCGATAAGCATCCAGCGGACGATCTTCTCCTTCTGTTTTTTCTGTCCCTTCTTCTTCTATCGACTTAGGCAGTGCCTTATAAAATTCCTCTAAACTATCTGCCTGTAAATCTAAAATCTCATAGAAAGAAAGGACTCCTTCTCGAAGCATTTCTCTCTCTGGCAGATGAGTCCAGGCCCAGTTCCAGTCCAAGCCGTCCACATCTGGTAAATCTTCTGGCGGTCCACTAACGGTAGGTTCTGTACCACGAAGTTCCTGTCGTTCCACTTCTGTTAAAATATGAATCATTTCTTCAGGGATGGCTTCCCGAAGGGCTCCATTTAATTTATCTGCTGCCACTGGTTTGGACAAAAATCCATCAAAGCCCATGGCCATATATTCATCCTTTGCCCCTGTTACCGCATTAGCTGTTAATACATAAATAGGAACTCCATCACAGCACTCCATCTTTCGCATACGTTTCATGGTCTCCACGCCATCCATTTCCGGCATCATATGATCCATA
>JAIKXK010000311.1 GCA_024684155.1 Lachnospiraceae bacterium
TGTGTATATAGCAGAGGCCTGGGCAGATGGAATTGTATTTGGAAACTTTTCCGGAGGTGTAAAAGCATTCTATTTCAATTATTTTATGAGTTCAAAAAACGGAGTGAATGTCTTATCTGATTTAGTAGCTACAGATAGTTCTAGAAGATTTTTCCTATGCGTATTTGCAGTTTTGACAGAGATACCATATATCTTTGGAAGTTTCTATCATCAGGATAGTGTGGATATGATTTTTCGAGTACAGACATTGACGGAAGGACAAAAGACCTTTGAATTTGCTTTTATTTTTACAGCGATGTTAGTCTTTGCCTCCTTTGCTGTATTGACCTTAGTAATTTGGATTTCCAGATATTTTTCATTGATTTGGTTTGGAATGGTTTTTGCATCTATTGGGGTAATTGTTTTAATGGGAATTTGTATGCTTGCAATGATAAGTATTCAAATCATGTTTGCACTTAGCGTCATAGGGGCAGTATTTATTAACAGACAGTTCCAAAAGAGTGTGATTTTGAAGGGAGAAAAAAGTTATTATGATTAAGGATATGAAACAGGCATTTTGCCTTATGAAATATACAGCAAACAAGAAAAATATGATGCCTTTTTTAATTATGTATCCTCTGATTGCTTTAATGGATATTTTTTTGTACCATAGCTTATTTATTATTCCTGTTATCATCGCGGTTATGCCAATGATTTTGGTACAGTTTATTTTTGCATCTGAAATGTCAAACTTTGTAATATCAGGGGCCAATAGAAAAAATACCTTATTAAGAGGTTCTGGAGGTATTGTTGCAATTTCTGCACTTTTAGGATATACCCTGGATGTGATTATGCTTGTAATAGAAAAGAGGATTCTTGATTCAGATATTACTAGAGGGGGAGACGAGGTATTTATGGATCCCGGTATCGTGCTTATCTTTGTTTCTTTTATGATGCTTTTAATGCTTTTTTTATCACCTCTTATTTATAGAAGATACATTTTAACCATGGTAATCTTTCTTCCATGCTGTGCTCTTATTGGCGGTATTTCCGGATTTTTGGGAGCCACAGAGCTTGATGCAGAGTCTGCATTTGAGGTTTTTACTGAATCGTCAGCAGTTTTAAATTCCTTTTTTGGGATAGGAGTAGAGATTGTATTTGGATATGTAGTGGTGATAATTGCTATTCTTGCATTTTTGCTTCTTAACCGTCTCTTATATAAGTTTTCCATGGATCGCTTTGCTTTTCGTCAAATGTTTATGGAAAAGAAATTTAGTTTTAAATAAAATGGGGTTTGTGATAGAACTTACTTATAAAGACAGAGGAATAGTCCTCTGTCTTTTTTTATTGATTGCATTTAAATTATAGATGTTTTAGAATTACAACGAATATAGAAAATTCAAGGAAAAGAAGAAAAAGATTAGGAGATAACATGGCAAAAATTAGTGAGATTTTAAGTACAGAAAAACCCACCCTTTCTTTTGAGGTGTTTCCCCCTAAAACAGAGGATAAATATGAGGGAGTAGAAAAGGCAGCTCTAGATATTGCTACCTTACATCCTTCTTTTATTAGTGTAACCTATGGGGCAAATGGTGGAACTAGAAGATATACTTCGGATATTGCAGGGGATATTGCAAAAAATGGAGTGCCATCTTTGGCCCATTTAACCTGTGTAGCCTCCAATAAAGAAAGCGTGGACGAAGCATTAAAGATATATAAGGAAAAGGGAATCGAAAATATTCTGGCTCTTCGTGGAGATCTACCGGAAAATACAACAGAAATGCCAGCAGATGCAGACTTTCATCATGCCAGTGATTTGACAGCCTATATTAAGTCTAAGGGAGATTTTTGTATTGGTGGTGCCTGCTATCCTGAGGGACATCCAGAAGCGGCTAATAAGGATGGGGATATTTTAAATATAAAGAAAAAGGTAGAGGCAGGATGTGAGTTTTTAACCACTCAGATGTTTTTTGAAAACTCCATTATGTTTAACTATATGTACCGTCTAAGAGAAGCAGGGGTTATGGTTCCGGTTTGTGCAGGTATTATGCCTATTACAAACGCAAATCAGGTAAAGCGTTCCATTCAGCTTTCCGGTTCTGTAATGCCTCCTAGATTTTTGGCTTTGGTAGATAAGTTTGGAGATAATCCAAAGGCGATGAAGCAGGCAGGTATTGCCTATGCCACAGATCAGATTATTGATTTAATTGCAAATGGAATTCATCACATTCACGTCTACTCTATGAATAAGCCTGAAGTAGCAGAGGCTATCGCAAAGAATCTATCAGATATTGTAGTGCTGTAATATGACATACGAAACAGAGCGTTTAGGAAAAATCCCTTTTGAAATAAATCGCAGGGAATTATATATTTATGCAGGTTATCGTGGAAATGCTACCCCTGATGAGGGCGTGTTAGCATTAATTGATGAGTGCATCGAAGAGGTAAAAGCTGCCTCAGAGATTCGTGGCATTTTAAAGTGGTGTAAAATCACAAGAACCCTGGATGAACAGGGACTGCCAAGGGATGATCAGTTTTCCATCGGAGATTTTTTCGTGGAAAGTATAGCCTTGGGAAAAAATTTAAGAGGCTGCGAGGATGCTATTTTGGTAGGAGCTACCCTATCTCCATCTATTGATTTATTGCTCCATCGTTATGCGAAACTTCAAATTACAAAAAGTGTATTAATGCAGGCTACAGCAGCTGCCTATATCGAAGCTTATTTAGATGAAATCCAGCGCATGGTAAAAATAAGACTTTCTCCGGAAGGATTATCGCTTCGCCCCAGATTTTCTCCGGGGTTTGCAGATTTTACTACAGAGTATCAAAAGCCTTTTTTAGATGCTATTGATGCAGGAAGAAATCTAGGAATTACCTTAGCAAATGATTCCAATATGATGGTTCCATCCAAATCCGTAACGGCGGTTATGGGAATTTGCAAGGCAGGTACAGAAGCAGTAGGGGCCTATGAAAATATTTAGTTGTTGTTTTATGGACGTTACACGGTGAAGTGGAATCGTTAGAAAGTATTAGAAATAGAAAAAGATTACGAGGAACATATGAAGACATTTTTAAAGGAAGCAATTAAAAATAGAGAGTTTATCTTTTTTGATGGTGGAATGGGAACCTATTTGCAGGCCCATGGACTGAAGCAGGGACAACTTCCGGAAACTTTTAACTTAGATCATCCGGAAGTATTAAAAGAGTTAGCTCGTCTTTATTTAGAGGCGGGAGCAAATATTGTAAATACAAATACCTTTGGGGCTAACCGAATGAAGTTTCCTGCAGATGATTCAACCTATCCCATTGATAAGATTGTGACCACTGCTGTAGAAAATACAAAAGAGGTTCGAGATGCTTATATAAAGGAACACCCAGAGAGAAGAGCTTTTGTAGCTCTTGATATTGGTCCTACAGGAAAACTTCTAGCGCCTATGGGGACGCTGGATTTTGAAGAAGCGGTATCTATTTATAAAGAGGTGATTTCTCTTGGTGCAAAGGCAGGAGCAGATCTTGTTTTAATTGAAACCATGAGTGACTCCTATGAGTTAAAGGCAGCAGTATTGGCTGCAAAAGAAGCCTGTGACCTGCCAGTAATTGCTACAGTGATTTTTTCAGAAAATGGAAAGCTTTTAACCGGTGGTGAACCAAAGGCAGTGGCAGCTTTACTGGAGGGTTTAGGTGTGGATGCCCTTGGTGTAAACTGTGGCCTTGGACCAAAGGAAATGAAGGGTATTGTCCATGATTTAGCAGAGGCTTCTTCCGTTCCGGTTATAGTAAATCCAAATGCAGGACTTCCACGAGTAGAAAATGGAGTTACCTACTATGATGTTACGCCAGAAGATTTTGCAGAAACCATGAAGGAGATTGCTACAGAAAATAATAATGTCTTAGGACTTGGTGGATGTTGTGGTACGACGCCAAAACATATAGAGGTATTAGTAAGTACCATGAAGGATGTGAAGGCAAATCCGATTGTGCCCTGCAATGATACCGTAGTAAGCTCCGGAATGGGGCATGTGGTATTAAATGAGCGTCCAATTGTTATTGGAGAGCGCATCAATCCTACGGGAAAGAAAAAGATGAAACAGGCCCTTGTGGATGATGATATGGAATACATTCTAAATGAAGGTGTGACAGAAGAGGAAAATGGCGCTCATATTTTAGATGTAAATGTAGGTCTTCCGGAAATAGATGAACCTGCCATGTTAAAGCGTGCAGTATATGAGCTTCAGGGAATCTGTGCCCTCCCTCTACAGATTGATACCACTGATATGAGCGCAATGGAAGGGGCTATGCGTATTTACAACGGAAAGCCTATGATTAATTCTGTCAATGGTAAGCAGGAAATGATGGATGCCCTTTTTCCTTTAGTGAAAAAATATGGTGGAGTTGTAGTTTCTCTTTTATTAGATGAAGATGGAATTCCAGATAGTGTGGAGGGAAGAATTAAGATTGCAGAAAAAATCTATGCAAATGCAGACAAGTGGGGAATCCCAAGAAAAGATATTGTTTTTGATGCTTTAGTTATGACCATATCTACAGATTCTTCTGCAGCAAAGATTACCCTTGATACTGTCAGAGAAATTACAGAGCGATTTGGAGCCTGTAGTGTTCTTGGGGTTTCCAATGTTTCTTTTGGACTTCCAAGAAGAGATTTAATTAATACTACTTTTTATAGTGCTGCATTGAATAATGGATTAACAGCAGGAATTATTAATCCTTCTTCCAAGGCTATGATGGCAGTATACCGTTCTTTTTTGGCAGTAAAGGGCTATGATGAACAATGCCTGGAATTTATTGATACCTATGCAGGAACACAATCTGCGGAAATGCAGTTGAAAAAAGCATTAGAAAGCGGAAGTTTAAGTGCTGGTGGTAATGGGGCAGAAGCTAGTGAAAGCGGAACAGGGGATATTTCAAAAACACCTTTAGGTGGTGCTATTGTAAAGGGCTTAAAGGATAAGTGCGGAAAACTTACAGAAGAAATCTTAAAAAATGGAACAGAGCCTTTGGATATTATTAATGAATATATTGTTCCTGCTCTTGATGTGGTAGGGCAGGGCTTCGAAAAAAATACCATCTTTTTACCACAGCTTTTAATGAGTGCTGAGGCAGCCCAGGCTTGTTTTGAAGTTATAAAGACAGAATTAAAGAGTTCTGGAGTGGAAAGTGAATCTAAAGGAAAGGTGATTGTTGCCACGGTAAAGGGTGATATTCACGATATTGGAAAAAATATTGTAAAGGTTCTATTAGAAAATTATTCCTTTGAGGTCATTGATCTTGGAAAAGATGTTCCTCCTGAGGTAATTGTAGAAACAGCTCAAAGGGAACATGTGCATTTGATCGGTCTTTCTGCTTTAATGACTACTACGGTGGTATCTATGGAAGACACTATTAAGGCCCTTCATGCGGCAGCAGTGCCTTGTGAAATATGTGTAGGTGGTGCTGTGTTAAATCAGGAATACGCAGATATGATTGGGGCGGATGCCTACTGTAAAGATGCCATGCAGACAGTTCGTTTCGCAGAAGAGTTCTTTGATAAACATCCGGAGTATGTATCCGAATAATATTATACAAATTATTGATTTTTAGGCCTTTGCGTGATAATATCTTTACGTAAAAATTTTAAAAGAGGATTAATTATTTAATACCGTATCAAACAGCTCCCATTTTTTGGGAGCTTTTACTTTGGAGATGATAACATGGAAGAAACAAAAAAATTAAAGATGACAAAAAAGAGATTTATGGTGTATTTCCGCGATTTTTGGATTATAGTCTTAGGAACCACCATTGTTTCTTTTGCAGTCAAATACTTATTTGATCCATCGGGAATGGTAACGGGAGGAGTTTCTGGTTTAGCTATTGTAATTCGTTACTTAAGTGTTCACTTTGGACCTTTTGAAATCCCTCTTTGGGTAACCAACCTGGTACTAAATGTACCTATTTTTATTTTTGCATGGAGAACGGAAGGCTTTAAAAGAATTATCCGTACTGCTCTTGCCTTTGCTATTATGACGGTGGAACTTTATGTATTTCCGGAACATGCCTTTTTTGCGGATAATCCACTTCTTACTTCTGTGTATGGTGGTATTTGCTTTGGAGCAGGAACAGGTCTTTTGTTATTAGCAAAAGCTACCACTGGTGGAACAGATATGTTGGGAAACTCATTGGCGAAATATTTACGTCACGTACCAGTAGGACGATTGATTGAGTATTTAGATGGTGCGGTAGTTGTAGTAGGTGCCTTTGTTTTTGGTTTGGAGCAAACCCTATATGCTATTATTTCCGTATTTATTATGGGTAAGGTCATTGACTATGTAGTAGATCATGGAAAGAAAGCAAAGATGGCTTTAATTATTTCAAATAAACCAGATGAAATAACAGCAGATATTTTAAAAGACCTAGATCGTGGTGTTACAAGTATTAAGGGTGTGGGAGAATTTACAAAGAGTGATCGAAAGGTACTCCTTTGCATATGTACCCAGCGAGATGTTCCTATGATTAAGGATATAGTTAAGGAATATGACAAGAAAGCATTCTTTGTAGTGGGAAATGTATCTGAAGCCATGGGAGAGGGCTTTGTAGAGAAGTGGTTCTAGATTATTACAGAAGAAGATAAAATAATAGAAAGAAAAATAGCCTACCAAATGGTAGGCTATTTTGTTTACAAAGAAGGGGTATTCTTTGTAAAAGTATGTATTGTATGAAAAGTATATAGTGGAGGCTAATTCAATTTAGGCAAGTCCACAAAGAGCTGCTCCAAGCTCATTTAATGCTGAAATAGTATCAGCGTCAGGCTCGCCAAGGAAGGTAACTCCCTCCCCATTTACAACAGTTGCACCTGCGCTTGAACAACGATCTTCCCAATCGCGCATCCATTCACAGTTTCCCCAACCGTAAGAACCAAACAAACCAATCTGTTTTCCGGCAATAGAGCTTTCTAACTCAGCCATGAATGGTTCCATCTCGCCTTCTTCTAACTGTTCAGCTCCCATAGAAGGGCAACCAAGAGCGAAGGCTTTATCAGCTGCTAAATCTGCAGCGCTAACAGATGATACAGGTAATACTTCAGCGGTTCCGCCAGCACTTCTAACACCATCAGCAACAGCATTTGCCATAGCTTCTGTGTTTCCTGTACCACTCCAATAAACAATTTTAACCGAACTCATAATCCCATCTTCCTTTCCTTGTAAAAAATCCCAATCTCCCCTAAAAAGCTAACTAACTTTTTCCATCTCATGGATTTCTTCAAGTAATTCAGGAAGGGTATATCCAGAGATGATTTTATGAACAACCAGTTCCTTATCTTCTTCGAATCTATTAAACAGAGCTTTTGTTTCGGCAACGTTTTTGTAAACCTTCCAATAACCACTGTATAAACAGTTCTGACCTAAGTTATCTATAAATCCTTTTACATCACAAAGAGGATATCCAAGGAAGATACCGATTTCGTGAGGGAAAGCGATTTCTCCATTACCATAAAAGAAAATCTTCTTTGCTAATTGGTTTAACAGATGCATAGGATTAATTTGTGGTTCGTAGCCAAGAGACACCAAAAACTCGTGAACATCTGGTAAAGAGAGATAACTGATGAAGTCCTTTTCTCTATAAAGAAAAAGAATTAATTTTGTTCCTCTGGATTTTAATAAGCGATAAGAAATATCTGTCTCATTTAAAATCTTTCGGATGCCAGCAAACTCACTTTTATCAATGGTCATAATGTTGGAGATTTTACTCTTCATAAGAAGTGGTGCACAGTGCATACCAATCTTTAACGTAAGGCATTCACCATGATTCTTTTGTAAATTCCATTCCATTATTTCTGTGATAGACATTTACGACTCCTTGCTGTTAGTATTGACTAACGTTAGTTGTTCCTAACACAATATACTATGTAGAAAATAAAAATGCAAGGGTTTTTTGAAAAAAAATATTTTTTCTTTGCAAACCTTCGTAAATATATGGGAAAATGAAGGGGCTGCGTAGACAAAAATATGAAATTGATTTATTATGGGAGCAGGAAAAATTGACTATATTTTAATAAGAAGGAGTGATTGAAATGCTAGATGATATTATTGAAAAACTTAAATCCATTCGTTTACATATAACTATGTCAGCTGTAGTTTGCGTTGTGTTAGGGTTCATTTTTTTAATTTGGCCAACTCAGGTTACAAACTTAATTGCTTATATAGTAGGAATCCTTTTGGTTGTGATTGGAGCTATTCAGGCAGGATCAAAAATTATAAATGAGGAAAACAGATCCAGTGGACTTTTAATTGGAGCTTTGATTTTAATTATTGGTATTTGGATTATTGTTCATCCTGAAACTGCAGTATCTTTAATTCCTATAGTAATTGGTGTGGTTTTGGTTGTAAGTGGTGTACAGGAGCTATCCTTAGCCTTTACCGCAAAGAATGTAGATTCCTCCAGCTGGGGATGGATGATTGCAGGAGCAGCCCTTACCATTGTTTTTGGAATTATTTGTATCTGTGTAGCATTTAACATTGTTACCATTGCTATGCGACTTCTTGGTTTATTCTTAATCTATGATGGCATTTCGTCTATGCTTATGGTGCATCATGTAAATGTGGCAGAGCGGGTAGTGGATTCTACTGTTACAAAAGAAGAAGACATTGATGATTTCTTTTAAGGTGTAAGATGAGAGTTGAAAGATTTAAGATGGAGAGAACAGGTCTTTTAAAAGAGGGAGATGTTTTATCTATTAAAGAATACGAATTACCAAGTTCCTATTATTATATGTTGGGACATGCCTATGCCATGTCAGCAAATTATGGAACATTAGAGCGCATCAAATCCACAGAAGGAACCGTTCAAAAAATTGAAAAAACAGAAAAAGGCTATTACGTGGATGTAGCCTTGGATGAGTAGGTGTGAAAGATGAGATATCTTCCGGTGAATCAACTGAAAGAAGGTATGATATTAGGTCAGGAGTTGCAGGATGCTTCTGGACATATGTTGCTGGAAAAACATACGAAGCTGTCAAAGGAAAATATATCTTATATTAGCTTCTTAGAGGTTGGTGGCATTTATATAGAAGATGATTTTTCAAAGGATGTAGAAATCAAAGAAGTTATTCAACCAGAAGTAAAAAAGACTTCTCTTTATCTGGTTTCTGAAATATTTGGACAGTCAACCGATGGAGAAGACAGCGTTGAGACAAAGGATTTTCAGGAAAATGTTCAAAGGGTAGTAAGCGATGTATTAGATAATCGAGACGTTGTTTATAATTTGATGGAAGTTCGTACCTACGATAATTATACTTATTTTCATTCTGTAAATGTTGGCGTTTTATCTGGGGTAATTGCTGCGAAAATGGGACTTTCCGAGGAGGAAATGGAAAAGGTTGTAATGGCTGGATTTTTGCATGATGTCGGGAAAGTGTTTGTGGCTCCGGAATTAATTAATGCTCCAAGACGATTAAATGAAGAAGAACGGGTAGCTATGATGGATCATCCCAGAGTTGGAAGTGAATTCTTAGCAGATTATTACGATTTTCATCCCGATGTGATTCGTGGAGTGTATGAACATCATGAATGGTTTGATGGGGGCGGATACCCCTGCAGAAAGACTGGAAGAGAAACCCTGCTTATTTCTCGTATTGTTAAAGCTGCAGATGTTTATGATGCTATGACATCAAAACGTCCTTATCACGATGCCTACTTACCTTCTGAAGTGTTAGAATACATCATGGGGCGAAGCGGTATGGAATTTGATCCGGAAATCGTAAAAACCATGGTGCAGGAGTTATGTGTATACCCGGTGGGTTGTGAAGTAGAGCTTTCCAATGGTGAAAAAGCATTGGTAATTGAAAACCACAAGGGATACTCTCTTCGACCAACAGTAAAGCTTATGACCAATGGTCGAGAACTTGATTTAACCGCAGATAGAAATGCCTGGAACCTTACAATTGTAAAACTGATGGTGTAGGAGAGTTTATGTCATTACAAAGCAAGAATGCAATTGATCTTTTGCTGGCAGAAAGCTTTAAAGAAATTGCTGCCGTAAGACCGATAGAAAAAATAACGATTAAAGAAATAACGGATCGGGCCGGAGTAATTCGGCCTACTTTTTATAATCATTTTCAGGATAAATATGAGCTGTTGGAATGGATTGTACAAAGTGAACTGATTGCACCCTTAGATCCTCTTATTGATAGGGGGCAGTTAAAAGAAGGAGTTTCGAATGCCCTTACCACCATGTATAAGGAAAAAGAGTTTTATATAAAGGCTGTAAAACTAGAGGGACAGAATTCATTTAAGGAAATATTAGTTCAACAAGTGACAGATTTAATCCTTAGTAAATTAGATTCGAAACGAATTGAAGAAAAAATTGTTTTCTCCTGGCTAACGGCAGAGAGAACGGCAGAGTTTTTTGCGAACACTTTTTGCTATGTGGTGATTCAATGGGTGGAAAGTGGAATGGAAGCACCAATTGATGATATTATAAATATTTTTGTCTTTCTAATGGTGAATTCACCAGTAGATATGATAGAAAAACTAGAGTGAAATACAAATCGCCTGGTTTGAATATTTTGTTTTTATATGAAAGACCATATACTTTACAATGGATTTTGAGAGAATGGAGAAATTATGAATCTGTTTATATGTATTATCATTATATTGGGCATTAGCTTAGATGTGTTTGCTACCATGGAAGTGGAAGGGGCTATGGTGCCGGAAATAAAAAAAGGACCTTTGGCAATTGCCTGTGCCATTACCACAGGAATCAGTTTGGGATTTTTCTTCGGTGGATACATTCTTTGCTATGAAATCAATGAGCATAAAGTATTTTCTTACGAAAAGTTAACCGCATCCATTATTGCTGCAGTTGTGTTTGCCCTTCTTGGGGTTCGCTTGATTGTGAAAGCAATTCGCAAAGAATTCGTTCACGAAAGTAGAAGAGAATTTGGTATTAAAAATTATATTAAGTTAATTATTGTTACTTCTTTTTATATTTTAGCAGCTGGATGTGCCTGTGGATTTATTGAGGCAAATCCTTATGTGCTTTTGGTAACCATGATCGTCTGCTTTATTTTAGTTGTTGTGGGTGGTATTTTAACAGGATATCACTATGGATTTGAGAAGAAGACCTTTGCTTATGCCTTTGGAGCAACTCTTCTTTGGATTGTTGGTATTTATGTGATTCTTACAGGTATTTTACCTTTGGTATAGTTTATGGCAAGTAAAAGAACATTAGAAATATTAAAGCGATTAGATGATATGTATGGGACGGAACTGATTTGTTACCTGAATCATGAAACTCCCTGGCAGCTTCTAATCGCTGTTATTTTAAGTGCACAGTGTACAGATGCGAGAGTAAATATTGTGACAAAGGATTTGTTTCAAAAATATCCTTCCTTAGAAGCTTTTGCAGCCGCTTCGGTAGAAGAGATGGAGGAGGATATTCACTCCATTGGTTTTTATCACAACAAGGCAAAAAATATTATTGCCTGTGCCCGTATGCTTTTGGAAAAACATGGAGGAGAAGTGCCAGATACATTGGATGAATTAGTGGCACTCCCGGGGGTTGGACGAAAAACTGCCAACGTGATCTTGGGGAATATTTATAACAAACCAAGTGTGGTAGTAGATACTCATGTAAAACGTATCTCAAAACGACTTGGTCTTACAAAGGAAGATGATCCGGTAAAGGTGGAACATGATTTAATGAAAAAACTGCCAAAGGATCATTGGATTTTATATAATATCCAGATTATTTCCTTTGGCAGAGAAATTTGTTTTGCGAGAAATCCAAAATGTGAAATTTGTCCACTTCAGGATCTCTGTAGGGTGAAAAAATAATTTAAGATTCTTCAGAGTCAATAGGCTCATGAGACATTTCAAAGTCTTCCGTATTTGGAACTAAAGAATCTAAATAAGAAATAATTTTGTGTTCTAAGAGTAGGTGCATGGATTGTACCTGCTCTTTTATTGTATTTAACTTTCGCTCCTGGTGAAGGGCAATGTAGCAATCTCCTAATAACATGTAGTTAGATGAGACATCGCTTTTTATGGAAGCTCCATACTCAAAGACATTTGCTGCAGATTCAAAATCACCCTTTTGCATCAGAGCTTTTCCGTAGTCTGTTAAAAGTACTGCCAGGTCGTTGAAGTTTTCACCAATTTCTGACATTACATTCAGGTTTGCAGTACCGTATTCTAATTTTAATTCTGTATTGGTTTTTCCTGTAAGGTTTAAAATTCTTTTTTCTGAGAGGGAACGAATGGAATCTTCAATCATTCGAATCTCATCATCATCCCATTTGTCTAAGGGAAAATTGCTAAGAGGAACTTTTATATAAGGCAAATTTGAAATATCCCGTGCTGGAGTATGCTCTGCATCATATTCGTGGTCCCAAAAGTTGTTGATTTTTTCATCCTGTTTTTTTCGCAATGTGGAAAAACGAAAAAATAGAAAAATGATAAAAATCATAAATATAGTAAGAAACGGGAAGGCCATAGATTTTCTCCTTTTGATTGTTCTTACTAAAATATAAAGGAAACCACCTTGAATTTCAATGATTTCACTATGAAAAGAGATTTAACTTTCTAGAAATTCTATGGTAAAATATTAATTCGAGTAAAAAGGAAAGAAAGAAGATTCCATGGAAAAGGGAAAAGTACCTGAGAACGTACTAAAACGTTCCGTTATGAAACAAATTACAAAACGAAGAGAAGAGGTCCTGTTAGGGTCTGGTGTGGGAGAGGATTGTGCAGCCCTTCAGCTGAAGGAGGATGAAATCTTAGTAATGTCCACAGATCCAATTACAGGTGCTACTGTAGATATTGGGGATTTAGCGGTTTTGGTTACAGTTAACGATTTGGCGTCGGCTGGAGCGGAACCTATTGGAATATTACTTACGGTAATGTTACCGGTAAAAAGTAGAGAAATTGTTTTAAAGAAAATTATGAGTCAGGTCTCGGCGGCCTGTGCCAAAGCCAACGTTCAGATTATGGGTGGTCATACGGAAGTGACAGATGTAGTAAATCAGCCTTTGATTTCTGTTACAGGTGTTGGAAAGGTAAAGAAGGGACAGTTAGTAACAACTTCTGGCGCAAAGCCGGGGATGGATATTTTAATGACCAAGTGGATTGGGTTAGAAGGAACATCCATTATTGCCAAAGAAAAGGAAGAGGAACTTTTGACAAAACTTCCAGGCTCCATTATTGAGCGGGCAAAGAACTTTGATGAAATGTTGTCGGTATTAGAGGATGGACTTACAGCGGCTCACTTTGGGGTGGCGGCCATGCATGATGTGACGGAGGGCGGAATATTTGGAGCTCTTTGGGAAGTGGGAGAAGCATCTTCTGTTGGAATGGAAGTAGATTTGAGAAAAATTCCAGTAAAACAGGAAACCATAGAAATTTGTGAATTTTTTGATATTAATCCCTATCAGCTTATATCCAGTGGCTCCATGCTTATGGTGGCAGAAGATGGAGAAGGGTTACAAAAGGCCCTGGAGGAAGCTGGCGTGTTTGCCACAATTATTGGAAAAACATACGAGGGAAAGGATCGTGTCATTATAAGAGATGAGGAGCGTCGATTCTTAGAACCCCCAAAGACAGATGAACTGTATAAGGTTTTTAAATAAACGGAGGAAAAGATGAGAGAAAAGATTTTAAACTACATGGAAAAAAATGCCAGAATTGATTTAAAAGATTTGGCAACTGTATTAGGTGAAGATGAAGCTAGCGTTATGAACGAACTAGAAGCAATGGAAGCTGAAAACGTTATTGCTGGATATCACACTATGATTAACTGGGATAAAGCCGGGGTAGAAAAGGTAACAGGCATGATTGAAGTTCGCGTTACCCCTCAGAGAGGAATGGGATTTGATAAGGTTGCAAATCACATTTATAACTATCCGGAGGTTTCTTCCGTATATTTGATTTCCGGTGGATTTGACTTCATGGTAATTATTGAAGGAAAGAGCCTTCGTGAGGTTGCTGAATTTGTATCAAATAAATTATCTACTTTGGATTCTGTTTTAAGTACAAAGACCAATTTTATTTTAAAAAAGTACAAAGAAGCTGGAACAATTTTAGTAGATAAACCACATGATGAAAGGATGAAAATGTCACTATGAGAAATCCTTTATCAAGTACAATCGTTAATATTAAACCATCCGGTATCCGTAAGTTTTTCGATATCGTAAGTGAAATGGATGATGCCATTTCTCTAGGTGTAGGTGAACCGGATTTTGATACTCCCTGGAGAGTAAGAGATGAGGCTATTTATTCCTTAGAACAGGGCAGAACCTTTTATACCTCTAATGCAGGTTTGAAGGAATTAAAGGAAGAAATTTCCCTCTATTTAAATAGAAAATATGATTTAAATTATGATCCTGCTGGTGAAATCTTTGTTACGGTAGGCGGAAGTGAGGCCATTGATGTGGCACTTCGCGCTATGTTAGATCCAGGAGATGAAGTTTTAATTCCTCAACCTAGCTATGTTTCCTATGAACCATGTGCAATTTTGGCGAACGGAACACCTGTTATTATTGATTTAAAAGAAGAAAATGAATTCCGTTTAACTGCTAAGGAGTTAGAGGATGCCATTACGGATAAGACAAAGATATTAGTACTTCCTTTTCCAAATAATCCTACCGGTGCCATTATGGAGAAAAAGGATTTAGAGGCAATAGCGGAAGTTATTATTAAACATGATATTTTTGTTTTAACAGATGAAATCTATTCAGAACTTAGTTATGGAGAAAAGGAGCATGTATCCATTGCGTCTCTTCCGGGATTAAAGGAAAGAACGATTTATATCAATGGTTTCTCAAAAGCTTTTGCCATGACAGGATGGAGATTAGGATATGCCTGTGGACCAAAGGAAATCATTGCTCAGATGTTAAAAATTCATCAGTTTGCAATTATGTGCGCACCTACTACCAGCCAGTATGCAGCAGTAGAAGCTCTCCGTAGCTGCGATGATGAAGTGGTAGCAATGAAAGAAGAATACAATGGTCGTCGTCGCTATCTGGTAAAAAGATTTAAGGAAATGGGGCTGAAATGCTTTGAACCTTATGGAGCATTTTACATTTTCCCTTCCATTAAAGAATTTGGCATGACTTCTGAAGAATTTGCCACAAAGTTTTTGGCATCAAAGAAGGTGGCAGTAGTTCCCGGAACTGCATTTGGGGATAGTGGAGAAGGATTTATCCGTATCTCTTATGCATATTCCTTAGAACAGTTAAAGCTGGCCTTAGACCGAATGGAAGAATTTATAAATGAATTGCGTGAGGCAAAATAATGGCAAAGTTAAATATTGTTTTATATGAACCGGAAATTCCTGGTAATACAGGAAATATCGGTAGAACCTGCTATGCTACAGGTACAAGACTTCATTTAATTGAACCCCTTGGTTTTATTTTAAATGATAAAACACTGCAGCGGGCAGGAATGGATTATTGGAAAAATTTGGATGTGATTCGTTATGATGATTGGCAGGATTTTTTAGATAGAAATCCCGATGCTAAGATTTATTACGCAACCACAAAGGGAAAACACGTACATACAGATGTGCACTATGAGGAAGATGCATATATTATGTTTGGACCAGAAAGCCGTGGAATTCCAGAAGAAATTTTGGTAGAACATCCAGATGAATGCGTGCGTATTCCTATGGTGGGAGAAACAAGATCTCTGAATTTATCCAATTCAGTAGCAATTATTTTATATGAAGCATTAAGACAGAATAATTTTTCGCAGATGAAATTAGAAGGCGAGTTACATCACTTGCATTGGTAAATATGAATATTATAGAAGCAAAACAGTTAGTACATGAATTCTTTCGTAGAGACGAAGAAGGAAATATTGAAGGCATTCAGGTAGCCTTGGACAAGGTGGATTTGAAGGTGGAAGCTGGTCAGTTTATTTCAATCTTAGGCCATAATGGTTCTGGAAAGTCTACACTGGCGAAGCATATTAATGCACTTTTAACTCCTTCCGAAGGTACGTTGTATGTAGATGGAAAAGATACTTCTGATGGGAAAAACGAACTTGCAATTCGCCAGTCTGCAGGAATGGTATTTCAAAATCCGGACAACCAGATTATTGCAAGTATCGTAGAAGAGGATGTGGGATTTGGCCCTGAAAATATGGGAGTCCCTACAGATGAAATTTGGGAGCGGGTAGAGCGTTCACTGAAATCTGTTGGCATGTGGAAGTATCACGCTCATTCTCCGAATAAATTATCTGGAGGACAAAAGCAAAGAGTAGCCATTGCAGGTGTTATGGCAATGGAACCGAAATGCATCATTTTAGACGAGCCTACTGCCATGCTTGATCCGGACGGACGAAAAGAAGTGATTAAAGTTGCTCATGAATTAAATGAGAAAAAAGGAGTAACTGTAATTTTGATTACTCATTATATGGAAGAGGTTGTCGGTTCTGACTACGTCTATGTAATGGATAAGGGAAAGGTAGTTATGGAAGGAGACCCAAGGAATATTTTTTCCAGGGTGGAGGAGTTACAGTCCCATCGGATGGATGTGCCCCAAATTACCCTTTTGGCCCATGAACTACGAAACAGTGGACTAGATATTCCAGAAGGAATTTTGACCAGAGAGGAGCTTATGAATGTCCTTAATCTTGGATAAGGTATCGTATAAATACAGCACAGGGACCGCTTATGAGGTTACTGCCTTAGACAATGTTTCTTTAGAAATCAAAGATGGACAGTTTATTGGAATTATCGGACATACCGGTTCCGGAAAGTCTACTTTGATTCAGCACTTAAACGGACTTTTAAAAGCCACAGAAGGTGTGATTTATTACAATGGACAGGATATTTATGACAAGGATTACGATTTGAAAGAGTTGCGAACTCAGGTAGGAATGGTATTTCAGTATCCTGAACATCAGCTGTTTGAAACAACGGTATTTGAAGATGTAAAATTTGGCCCGAAAAATCAGGGCTTAGATGATAAAGAAGCCACACTTCGTGCTTATGAAGCACTTCGAAGTGTAGGATTTCCGGAAGACTATTATGATCAGTCTCCTTTTGATTTGTCTGGAGGACAAAAAAGACGTGCTGCGATTGCTGGAGTTTTGGCCATGAAACCTGCAGTGCTGATTTTAGATGAGCCAACGGCTGGATTAGATCCAAAAGGCAGAGATGAAATCCTTGGATTAATTAAAAAGATGCATGAAAAATCAGGAAATACCATTATCCTTGTTTCTCATAGTATGGAAGATGTGGCAAATTACGTAGATCGCATTATTGTAATGAATGATGCAAAAGTCTATATGGATGGTACACCAAAGGAAGTTTTTTCTCAGGCAAAGGATCTAGAAGAAATTGGACTTGCAGTACCAGAGGTAACTTATTTTATGATGGAATTAAAAGCCAAAGGCTATGATGTAGATGTGGCGGCTACCACCGTAGAAGAGGCAAAAAGAGAAATTTTGAAGCTGAAAGGCATAAACGCATAAACTATGTTTCGTGAAATAACTATTGGACAATATTATCCGGCAGACTCACTTCTTCATAGGTTAGATCCCAGAGTGAAGCTGTTTGGAACGATTATTTACTTAATCAGTATCTTTGTGGCAGGAGATATTTTTTCTTTTGCCTTTTTGGCACTATTTTTAGTAATGATTATTCGACTTTCGAAAGTTCCTTTTTCTTATATGGTAAAGGGACTTAGAGGAATTGTGCTTTTGCTTGTAATCGCTGGAGTGTTTAATCTATTTATGACGCCAGGACAGGCACTTGTAGAATTTGGACCGCTTACAATTTCTGATGTTGGGTTAAAAAATGCAGTGCTTATGACGGCACGTATGATTTTTCTTATTATAGGAACATCCATTATGACCTTAACTACAACACCAAATCAGTTAACGGATGGATTGGAGACTTCTTTGGCTCCCCTTACTATTTTTAATGTTCCGGTTCATGAGATTGCATTAATGATGTCCATAGCCCTTCGTTTTATACCAATCTTAGTAGAAGAAACAGATAAGATTATGAAGGCGCAGATGGCCAGAGGAGCTGATTTTGAATCCAAAGGAATTGTTCGAAAAGCAAAGGCCATGGTTCCGCTTTTGGTACCCTTATTTGTTTCTGCATTTCGACGTGCTTCTGATTTAGCCCTTGCTATGGAAGCAAGATGTTATCATGGGGGAGAAGGCAGAACAAAGATGAAACCTCTTCATTATGAAAAGGAAGATCGCCTTTCTTATGTGGTAATCATTTCTTATTTGATACTATTAATCGTAATTCGAATTGTGTTGTAGTATGAGAGTAAAATTAACAATCGCTTATGATGGAACAGCATACTGTGGCTGGCAGGTGCAACCTAATGGAATCACCGTGCAACAGGTGTTAAATGAAACCCTGTCAGAATTTTTTCATCAGGATATTTCTGTAGTAGGAGCCAGTCGTACCGACTCAGGAGTGCATGCTCTTTGTAATGTCTGTGCCTTTGATGTGGATACAAAAATGCCTGCAGAAAAGATTTCCTATGCCCTTAATCAGTTTTTACCGGATGATATTTCAGTGGTAGACTCCTGTGAAGTGGAAGGGGACTTTCATCCTAGATTTCAAAAGGGAAAAAAGACCTACGAATATAAGATACTGAATTCAAAATTACCAAATCCCATTGTGAGATTATATTCTCTTTTTTATCATCGACCATTAGATGTGGAAAAGATGAAAATGGCAGCAGGCTATCTGGTAGGTGAACATGACTTTACAAGTTTTTCTTCCATACATGCACAAACCAATACCTTTGTAAGAACCATTTATGTCTGTAATGTAACAAAGGATGAATCAGATATGATTACCATTCATATAGAAGGAAATGGGTTTTTATATAATATGGTCCGTATTATTACAGGAACCTTGATTGAAGTAGGGAATGGAAGAATCCCTCCTCAAAAGGTAAAAGAAATCCTTGAAGCAAAGGATCGAAGCAAAGCAGGACCAACTGCTCCCCCGGAGGGATTGACCTTAGTGGAAATACAGTATGACGAAAAAAAGAAGATTTCTGAAAATTGTATTGACAGTGAAAAAAACGCGTAATATAATATAACGGCTGATGTAGTTTAGAAATAGTGTTTCAATAGCCCCGAAACCTATTTTAGCTATATAAATTGCTACGGCAGATATTTCGGACATTTTATCTGTTAAAGCGTATAGTAGATTTTAGGAGGAAT
>JAIKXK010000328.1 GCA_024684155.1 Lachnospiraceae bacterium
ACTAAAAAAGTAGGAACTTACCGCATCAAATAAAAACAGTAAATAAATTACAGTTAGGTTTTCCAAATCCTGATAGGTATTGTAATCCTTAATTAAATTTGGCAAAAAAGGAACCAGTATTAATCCTACTGTAGCAATTACCAGGGCCACAACCACGTAGAGTTTTCGATACAGATTCATAAATTCCCGTATTGCCTGATAATCATTATCTGCCACAGGCTTATACATTTTATAAATCATTGCAGTACCAATACCCAGTTCTGCAAAAGACAGTACCGTTAGTATGTTTCCAAACAGACCATTTACGCCTACATACTCTTGAGAAAGGGTATATATTAAAACTGTACGACATACAAAGGACATTACCACATTAATAAAGTGGCTGCCTTCATTGGCTAAAAAATTTAAAAATGAATTCTTTGTTCTCATAGTTTTTTCTTTTTATCCTTATAATAGAATCCCAGTAACAGGAAACATGCCACAACGGATACAGCAATTCCTGACTTAAGCCCCTTTAACTCATAGTGAAAAACCACCTCGTTTTCCCCTTTTTGAAGAGGAATGGATATATAATCGTTATAGCATCTTTCAAACGACACAGCCTGACTGTTTATAGTTAACTTCCAGCTTTTGTCATAGGGAAGGAGTAAAACCAGATTTGTATCCTCATCCACATCAAGAGAGGCAGTTATTTTATCACCATTTATCTGAAGGGGCACTTTTTCTTTCTGTATCTGACTTGTGGCCTTTTGAAGTGCTTCTAAATCCAGGGCATAAAACTGTTCCTCGTCAAAGGCAATTTTTTCTTTACTGTTTACCACCACATTGATATCGTCTTCTCCCACCGCATCCGGTATATCAAAAACACTTTGACTCAACCACTGGGCGTATGTCACTTCGTATGCATTATTTACATTCAGAATTCCACCACCCTGATTATCATAGGTATACATCTCTTTACTCCAGCAGAGATTTCCATACAGCATATGATTTTGTTCTGCATGAGGCAATGTATATTCCCATTCATAATCGCTGATTTTTTGAAGAGTATATTCAAGGGGATGATACACATCCCCCTCTTTGCCCAAAAGGCTTTGGAAGAATTCATTGGTCCACAAAAAACTGTTGTCTTCTGAGATTTCTTCCACCACCTTGTCTGTCAAAAATGCCATTGGAAGCGCATAGGGATTTTCATATACATATTTACCATTTATCTTGTCCTGACCAATCTTTACATATCCCGGGATTTCCCTCTCGCTTAAAAGATATTGAACTCCCAGTATGGAATCAGAAGCCAGAATGGGGCAGGTGGTTATAGTAATTCGGTCTGCTTCGGAACGATACCCCAGATTATTCAGTAGTTTTTTTGCCTGCTCATCCGGATTGGAAGTATAGCTGCTGATGGAATTATAACCATAGCCAAGTCCTTCATTCCAATTGGCACTTAAGCCTGTTCCAAAAGGTTCCCACCGGCGATTGGAAGTCTGATGGATTCTTCCGTTATCCTCAATCTCAAGCCCGTTCAGTTGTTCCTGTTGATTTTTTACATAGGTGGCGTAATGATTCGAATCCCATCCGGAATAATAATCATCAAAAAGCACCTTCGTATTAACTCCCAATTCTAAAATCACAAGACAACTAAGCATCACCGTTGCAGCCTTACACAGAACCTGTTTTTGTCCATGAAAAGCCTGTATCAAAAGTGCTGTTACCACCTCCGATGCCACCGTCAATATCAGCCACCGGGCTTCTACCGTTTCATTTCTTTTCCATGTAACAATCTCAAGGCCAAGGCACAAAACCAGTCCTGCAAAAAACAGATAGCCACTAGGCTTTTCGTTTATTTTCTCCGCACCTTTTAAGGCAATAAATATCATGCAAAAGATTACCAAAAAGGAATATCTGTAGTAATAACTGGTGGCATCTTTAAACAGGGAAAAAATAAAAAACAAGGGGCGATAGCATAGTGACAGTTCTGCAACTGCAAGCACCACAAACAATACTGCTTTTTCCGCCCATTTATTTTTTACCCCAAAGAAATAAAAAATCATCAGCACCACAACAATGCTTCCACAAAACAGTGAAGCGCCAAACTGCCAGCTGTGGGAAGTCAGCAAGGTGCTTTCCATTAAATCCAGAGGCGACCACATAAACTCATTTCTGAAACACTTCCAATCAAAAGACTGGCCTCTTCCCTTTTGCAGTTCAAATACAGAAGGTAAAAACAAAAAGGCCGATAGCATCACTCCTAAAACCAGGGAAACTCCATAGCGGATTCCATCCCAAAAAAACGTCCCCATCTTTAGTTTTTCTCCCTTATCCAGGAGTTTCAAGGCGTATTCCAGAACAAACCAGCAGGCTGAAAAAATACAAATGATTCCACCTATATACCAGTTAAAGATAATCGTCAGTCCAATTGTAAGAGAAAACCCCCACAGGCTTCCCTTGTCTACAAGTTTATAAAGTGCCAGCATTACAAGAGGCAGCATATAAACTCCGTCCAGCCACATGATGTTAAAGGACTGACCTATATTATACTGCATCAGACCGTAACACAAGGACAGAATAAACACAAAACCTGTCTTTACCTTAGGAAGTCTGCAAAAGGAAAACACAGAAAAAGTCACACTGCTCATTGCAAGTTTTAAGGCAATTACCAGGTTAATAAACACAGGCAGTTGATACTTGTTAAAAAAAAGGAGCAAAATATTAAAGGGGGATGCCAGGTAATATGAAAAAACGGCATATCCACTGCCGCCCAGCCCATTATGTGTTGTATAAATAACCGAATCATTTCCATGAATCACATTCAGCATATACGAAAAAAAGTCCAGATACTGAATGTCCATATCGTCTGTTACACAGGCTCCACTCCCAAAGGGTTCCATGCCATTAATCCGGTAAATCACAGTTACAACAAAAAAGGTAACCAATCCAAACAACAGGCTTTCACATAATATCTGTTTCTTTGTTCTCATTTAAAAAATTCCTCCCCGCGACAAGCCCTTTTCTCATAACCGCCACACGTTTTTGTTTTCCATTCTTTGATTTCAGCAATACTCTTACAAAGTTCAGGCAAAATCCGAGATAATACATTCCCAGGCTTTTTTTACCCCTTTTTTTTGCCGTCACATAATCATTTCTATAGGCATAAAAATATCTGTCAATACGATTGAGCTCATCTGTACAGATATTCGAGCCCACATTTACCTTCATCTTATGAAGCACCCTGGATTCCGGCACAAAATAACAGGGCTTATAATCGCTGGCGCGAAGAGTATACTCCTTATCGTCACCCCAGATAAAATACTCTTTTACAGGAAGTCCGATTTGTTTTATGGTTTCTCCCGGAATAAATAAAGAGACAAACGTAGCCGTATCTATCCGCTCATAACTCCCCTTTTTTTCCTTCAGTTTATGCACCCGGTTCATAACACAAGGACTTCCGTCAATCCAGCGCACATCAGAGGCCAAAAACCCGTAGTCATGTTCCAGTATTTCATCTGCCTCTAACAACCGTTCCAGAGCATCCTCTTTTGGAATGGTATCGTCGTCCATAATCCAAACCGCATCAGCGCCATCTTCATAAGCTTTTTTCATTCCATAAAAAAAGCCGCCGGCACCGCCAAGATTTTCATCCAAAAACAGACATTCCAAGTCATCCCCTTCTTGGCCTTTTAAATAATCTCTAGTACCATCGCTACTATTATTATCCACCACCAATATATGAAAATTTGGTGCAATTTGATTTCTTAGTGCTTCTATATTTTCTTTTAAAAGATCCAGCCGATTATAGGTGACAACCACCGCTGTTATTTCCATATATATTCATCTCTTTTTCCGATGTAATTATATTTTGTATCCATAAGTACATCTTTTAATAGTTTTACATTGTACCTTCCCTGCGTCCTTATATTCCTGCGAAGAGAAAGACACATCAAAAGACTTAAAAAATAAAATACTCTATACTCAAAGCGAATCACAAAGGGTGTCCATCCACCCAAATGTCTTTTTGCTGCATCATATCGATTTCGATAACCATAATAGCTTCTCCATTCGATTCGCATCAAAAGGCTTCCTCTATTTTCCGATAGCACTGTTTTATGATTTAATACCGCTTTTGGTATCGTGAGAATATGCTTATTATCTTCATACATTCTTAGACAATACTCTGTATCATCACACCAAATAAAATAATCCTTCATGGGCAGACCATAAATTTGAAAAGTTTTTCCCCGTAAAAGTAAGCCGCAAAATGTCACTGTATCACAAAGGAATTCCCCCTTTGTATATTCTTCTTCACCCACTGGTATTTCTGAAAAAATCAAAGGATTTCCCACTCTTCTTCTATGAGACAAATCAATTTTTCCCTGAGTATGAACACTTCCACAAAAAGCCGGTATTTCAGGGTGCTTATCCCCCGCTTGAATTAGAAGTTTCATATAGTCTTTTTCTATCATTGCATCATCATCAATGATTAAAATCCAGTCAAACTCTTCTTTTTGTGCTTCTTGTAAAGCTACATAGAATCCTCCGGCACCACCTAAGTTTTCTCTGGAATGAATTATTTTATAACGCTCATCGGATATCGAGTCTAAGTATTCTTTTGTTCCATCTGTACTTAAATTATTAACTACTATAACACGAGAAAAAGGAATTTCCTGGCTGTTTACACAGCCAAGACATTCCTTTAACAGTTCTATACGATTGTGCGTTACTATTACTACCGCAGTCTTCATTACTTATACATTTCTTCGTAATACTTCTGGTAATCTCCGGAAGTTACGTTCTTCATCCAATCTTCATGTTCAAAGAACCATGCAATGGTCTTTTTAATTCCTTCTTCAAACATTGTTTCAGGTTCCCAGCCTACCTCTTTTTTGATCTTATCAGGGGCGATGGCATAACGTCTGTCATGTCCCTTTCTGTCTGTTACAAAGGTAATTAATTCTTCTGAAACATTAGCACGTCTCGGATCATTTTCAGGTAACATCTCAAGCAAGGTATCTAAAATAATATGAATAATCTGGATGTTCTGACGCTCGTTGTGTCCACCAATATTGTAGGTCTCACCAAGCTTTCCATTTTCCTGAACCATATCGATTCCCTTTGCATGATCATCTACATACAACCAGTCACGAATATTCTTTCCATCTCCATATACTGGAAGTTCTTTTCCCTGGAGTGCATTGTTAATAATAAGTGGAATTAACTTCTCAGGGAACTGGTAAGGTCCATAGTTATTTGAGCAGTTTGTAATATTAGCAGGGAACTTATAAGTATCAATATAAGCCTTTACTAAAAAGTCTGATGATGCCTTTGATGCTGAATATGGACTATGAGGATCATAAGGTGTTGTCTCATAGAAAAATGCATTTGGATCATCATCCAAAGAACCATAAACTTCATCTGTAGAAACATGTAAG
>JAIKXK010000362.1 GCA_024684155.1 Lachnospiraceae bacterium
CGACCTTTCTTTAATGGTATCCCCATTTGTAGTGGGATTATTAATTACGCTTCCATTAAATACCATGGTGGAAGATCCTCCACCATCTAAGTTATAAGCACAAGTTACGCCTAAGCTATCCATAAATTGTGCAAGCTGATAAAGGGTTAATCCCTCACTTTCATCTGTACGTCCATCTGATACCACAATGACATAGTGAAGACTATCAATCATTCCAATGGCAGTTCTTGGGTTTGAAGCCATGGCTTTTCCAACTTCCTCTGTTTCTGATACCGTTACTTCACCATCTTCTACAAGTCCTGGGCCAAAAGAAAAAGCCTGCCATACACCTTTTTCAACTAATTCTTCTGCTGTGTATTCTTCAGGATCTACTACTTCCATACTTCCATCTGCATAGATACAAAGTACGTCATTTTCTCCTGCCTCATCTCGATATATCACACCATTTCGAATTACATATCCACTTTCCTGGGAACCATAGTTGTCGCCATTTATGGCAAGAATAGCATTGTTATCGCTTGCCATGGAAGATGTGGTCTCGGTAACATTTTTCCCATAAGAACCCTGAGCAAAAGCTGTTTTTAAATACTCTACAGAACTCAATGTTACATCGGCCACATAAACCTCTGTATCCTCATAGGTATATTCTGTCACAGTAATCTGTGCATCATCACTATCATAGGTTCCAATAATACCTGCTATGGTTGCCTCAGCAGAGGAAGATGTTACTGAAGAACTAGAGGTACTATCTGAGGATTCGCTATCAGAGGATTCGCTGTCTGTCGATCCACTATCAGAGGAACCAGATGTATCAGAAGAGCTACTTGAACTGCTTCGTTTTCCATGTCCTCCATGCTTTTTACCCGAAGAACTTGAGTTACTTGAAGAATCTGTGCTACCTGAACTGTCTGAAGCACTAGCCTCATCAGTGCTACTATCTGTTGTCTCACTTGTTTCAGAAGAAGATGTAGAATCCGTATCATTCATAGTAACAGTTGCCTCTGTTGAATCCAGGGTTGCTACTTCCTCCGAATTAAAAAGAGATGCATTCATTTCATCTGTATCAGTACTATAGACACTTGCTAGCACAAAGGTGTCTAATCCCATATATAAAGTAAAAGATGCTAGTACCAATCCATATATAAGGGTGAATTTATGTTTTTTCATTTTTAACTCCTTTCGAGATAAACTTCTTTTCGTTTTCTTGTGGAGTTATCATATAATAGCTTACTTAAATGAAATTAAAAATACTTTGGTAATTTGTGAAAAAAACGTGAAAAAGGCCATCGAAGAAAAACGATGGCCTTCTTTTTAAAATTTACAAATAAACTCTTTTGACACTTCCTCTTCTTTTACATGTGTTGACATATAAAATCTGGTTCCTGCCGGATAAATCTTTATATTTGTAAATCCTTTTTCTTTTAATATCTTATATGCATTATATGCACGCACACCAATTGCACAGAAAATTACATATTCTTTCTGTTTATCCAGTTCTTCATAGCGATTGCGAAGTTCACTCAAAGGAATATTTACTCCCTTTTGGAATGCAAACATTGTAAGTTCTGGTTTTTCACGAACATCTAAAATTACTGCGTTCTCATTTACATCAAGTTCATTCCATTCCGCAATTTCTACAAATCCATTGATCATGTTTTCCGCAACATATCCTGCCATATTAACAGGATCCTTTGCAGATGAAAATGGAGGTGCATAGGAAAGTTCTAAGTTTGTCAAATCAAATACACTTGCATGTAAACGAAGGGCAACACCTAAAGTGTCAATTCTCTTATCTACGCCATCTCTTCCAACTACTGCTCCTCCATAGATTTCATTACCATCCATAGAGAAAAGCAATTTTACATATATAGGTGTAGCCCCTGGATAATATCCCGCATGGGAATTTTGTGTAATTAAAAGGCTGCGATAATCTTTGTTTTTCACCCAACCTTTTTTGATTAAGGTTTTTTCATTCACTCCTGTTGCAGCAGCATTTAAATCAAATACTTTTACAACAGAAGACCCTTGTGTTCCAGCATATTTTGAAGGAATTCCTGCAATATTATCAGCAACAATTCTTCCTTGTTTATTTGCAGGTCCGGCTAAAGGAACCATAGTCTTTTCTCCTAAGACAAAATCCTCTACCTCTACTACATCTCCTGCTGCATAAATATAAGGATCAGAGGTTTGCATATTTTCATTTACTACAATGCCACCTCGTTCATTTAATTCTAATCCGGCATCTCTTGCTAACTCACTATTAGGGCGAACACCAATTGCCAAAATCACAAGATCTGCCGATACTACTTTTTCATCAGACAAAACAACATCAATCCCATCTGTCTTATCTTCAAATCGACTTACTCCATTATTTAAAATTAGTTTTACACCATTTTTTCTAATATTTTCATTTAATAAAAGTGCTAACTCATAATCAAGAGGCGCCATTATTTGATTTGCTGCCTCCACAATGGTAACGTCCATTCCTAAGAATTGAAGATTTTCTGCCATTTCAAGACCGATAAATCCTCCACCAACAACCACAGCTTTTTTTGCATTTTGTTCCTGTATAAAGGATTTAATCTCATCTGTATCAGGAACTGTCCAAAGGGTTTTTACTCTTTGTGATTCCATCCCTTCAATTCTTGGTTTTAAAGGAGAAGAACCTGTAGCAATTACTAAATTATCATAGCTTTCTTCGTATTCTTTTCCATTTACTTCCCGAATGGAAACCCTTTGCTTGTCTCTATTAATCGAAGTTACTTCAGAATTATTTCTCACATCTATGTGAAACCTGTTTTCCATCATTGGCTTTTTCATAACCAGTAAATCTTCCCGATTACCAATAACTTTTCCTACATGATATGGAAGTCCACAGTTTGCATAGGAAATATATTCTCCTCTTTCTAATAGAATAATTTCTTCATTTTCTTTTAATCTACGTAAACGGGCAGCACAACTTGCTCCTGCAGCAACGCCACCTACAATAATTGTTTTTCCCATCTTATCTCATCTCCTAATTTATGCTTCTTTGTTTTTCAACTTGCATATTCCTTGGGTCATAGTACCCATTGGGCAAAAACTGCACCAGGTACGTTCCTTATATAACACCATAACAATAAGTCCAATCAAAGTTGAAGTTAACATCAGGCTATAAAATCCATATCCAAATTGTGCCACCCAATCAGGGAATACACTCCCACTATAGGTCCACTGCCACGGTACTCGAAATGTCCAAAATAATTTAATCGCCTTCTTTAAAGTATCTGCTCCTGCAAATACCTGATAGGTCTGGAACACCATTGTTCCAAACATGGTCATGAAAAAGGTTAAAAATCCATATCGAAACCATTTCGATGACATCCACTTTGGTGCACTCTTTTGACGAGAGCATTTCAGATTTCTTCCTAGCACCCAAAAGAGCTGGCCACGACCACACATATTGTTACAAAACCATTTATTTCCACCGAAAATTGCAAATATCAGAGGGAGAATAAAATCCAACATGCCAAACCATGCAAAAAGAATATTAAAGAATCCTAGTGAAAAATAAAGAATAGACCAGATCCATAAATATTGATACCAATGTTTTTGTTTTTTAACTGTTGCCACAACTTACCTCACCTTCATCTACCATGGAAATCACATCTGCCGGGCATGCCTTTTGACAAATTCCACAGCCAATGCATTTTAAAGTATCCACTAGTGCATAGCAGCCCTTGTATATAGAAATTGCTTCCCTTGGACACTGTCCCACACAAACACCGCAGGCCACGCAATTATTCTTATTTGGATTCGCTTTTCTTTTTCCCATTATGCAATTACCTTATTTAATTTTTCTTCCAAAATCTCCTTTGGTGCTGCTCCTACAACACTTTCTACAATCTGACCATT
>JAIKXK010000381.1 GCA_024684155.1 Lachnospiraceae bacterium
TGTGACATTGTAAAAGTCTATGGTAAAATTACTACATAAAACGTGAAAAATGAGGCGTAAATAAAAAGGATAAATACAAAAGCATATGAATAAAAGCATATGAATAAGTAATGAAAAGGTGTTTGAATAAAAGGGGTAAATGTTAAAACACTTTGTATGCATATTCATTTACGACGGAGGTATGTAGTATGAAAGAAAAGTTTTTCCCAGAGGTAAAACGAAATTTTGGATTTGGTTGTATGCGACTTCCAATGGGGGTTGGTGTCAATAAAAAAGAGTTTTCCAAAATGATTGATTATTTTATTGATCACGGATTTAATTATTTTGATACAGCCCATGGTTATTTAGCTGGACTTAGTGAGAAGGCCATTCGTAGCTGTTTAACAGAAAGATATGAAAGAGAAGATTATATTTTAACAGACAAGCTTACGGGATCTTATTTTAAAAAAGAAGAGGATATTCGACCTTTTTTTGAAAAACAGTTAAAGGCTTGTGGGGTAGATTATTTTGATTTTTATCTAATGCATGCTCAGGATGCAAAGATTTATCAGAAATTTAAAGATTGCCATGCATATGAAGCAGCACTTAAGTTAAGAGATGAGGGAAAGATTAAGCATTTTGGTATTTCCTTCCACGACACACCTGATGTATTGGATCAGATTCTGACGGAGTATCCTCAGATTGAGGTGGTTCAGATTCAGTTTAATTATCTGGATTATTTTAATCCTTCTGTAGAGAGCAAAAAGGTCTATGAGGTTTGTGAGAAACACAATAAGCCTGTAATTGTTATGGAGCCAGTGAAGGGAGGAAGTCTTGTAAATCTTCCTGATGATGCAAAACTTGTCTTAGATGAAGAGAACAAGAAAAATAATACCGATTATAGTTATGCCAGCTATGCCATTCGATTTGCAGCAAGTTTTCCAAATATTTTCATGGTGTTATCCGGTATGAGTAATTTTGAACAGATGCAGGATAATGTTAGTTTTATGGAGGAGTTTGTTCCTTTCAATGACTCCGAATACGAAGCTGTGGATAAGATTCGAAAGGTATTTGATAACATGCAGATTATTGCGTGTACTGCCTGCCATTACTGTGTACTGGATAATGATTGCCCAAAGAATATTAAAATTCCAGAACTTTTCTCTTGCTATAATGATAGAAAGATGTTTAAGAACTGGAATCAGAATATGTATTATAATCTCATGACTCAGGAAGGTGGGAAAGCATCAGATTGTATTGGATGTGGAAAGTGTGAGCAGGTATGTCCTCAGCATTTGCCAATCCGAAGTCTATTAAAAGATGTTGCAAGAACTTTCCGTGGATAATAAAAGATGTTGCAAGAACCTTCCGCAGGTAGCAAAAGAAGTTATAAGAATTTTTCGTGGATAAAGTTATCAGTAAATAAGATTGTTATGAGGCGGTTTAATTTCAATATTTGAAATAGAGTTTTTGAAAATAAAAAATTTTGTTAAAAAGGGAAAAATTTACCATTTGTTTACCAATTAAAATATACCATTAACATGTAAAAAGTTTATTTGGAGGGCAGACAAATGGAGAAAGTAAAAAAGAAACATTCAGTGCTTAAGGTAGTACTGACAATATTACTTTTAGTTGTAGTAGTATGTGTTGTTTTAGCAATTATCGGATTTAAGCGAGCTGGAAGTAAAGGAGATGGTGGATATGCATACACCGATGAAATCATGGAATTATCAGATGATTCTATTGGAGATGTTCAGGTCTCTACCATGCCCCTTGAGAATGGGACCCTATTAAAGAGAGGTAGTTTTACATACTCCGGCAGGGTTGTTTACACTGTAAAGGATGGTAAGAATACATCTTATTACACATGTAATGATGATGGTACTGATCAGTTACTTCTTTGCACAACAGAACTTTCAGGAGGGAATCGTTTATTACCGTTCTATGATAATACGAGAGTTCTCTTAGGTGATTATATTTTAGAATGTCCAAGTGGTCAGACACTGGATACTTGTGAAGAGGGACAGGCACAACTGATTCCAATTAATTTTCCAAAAGAATTTAGTGAGGATGATGCGGTAACAGATGTTTGGACAGAAGTAATAATTGCGCAGGATTGTAAGCATTTTGCATGGACCATACGAAGAAGTGATTGTGGTGCTGTAAATGCTATGGGTGAATTGGTTCGTGGCGAAGATGCCTATGAAATCGAGGGAGCAGAATATATTAGTAATATGAATGCCTTTGAAGAAGATGGTGATTATTTGACTTATACACCAGAGATTGGTGGCGAAGTAAAGCAGTTTGTTCATGGAGGAACAGCTATTTCATTAGTTGGATCTGACTCTTGTGGAATGGGTGACTCTGTGGTTCAGGATGTGGCTACTGGGGAAGTAACACAGATTACTAAGACGCCGGGATATGATGAAACTACTATTTTCTCACCAGATGAAAAACTTGGAATGACTATGACATCCCGTTTTTCTGAAACATCAGATTTGGCAGTGTTAGGAACAGTGAAACGTCCTTATGGTCAAACGCTTCATAATATTATGGGACAGATATACATGTATTCTGTTACAGGAGTTCGAAGTGGACGAGAGGGAAATGTTGGTCCAGCATTGATTCGAATTAGTTATTCAATGAAAAAGGATGGATATAAAGGAATTGACCTTTCAGATCCTTCTGAGGAGTGGGTGTTTAATTCACCAATGTCCTGGAATGATGATGGTTCAAAAGCGATGTGGATTGAGCGTGAAAAAAATGGAAATCATATTCGCTTACGTATAGTTACTTTGTTAGATTATCATCCTAGAAATCAGGTAGAAGTTCAAAATACTCCTGAGGTTGGAGATTATGCCGCTGCACCAAAAGAGAACATGGATTATAGTGGTCGTATTCAAGGAAAAGAATCAGGTTACGTAGATGTAGAAAAGAAAAGTGGTTTACTTGGAAAAACTACGGTTACAGTAACATATCACGATTATAGTGATGATGGTGAGCATTACTACAATGGAACAGAGACTTCTTCGGGAGCTGTTATGACAAAAACTACTTATTATTCTGATTTAAAAGTAACAGATGAAGATGGTGAAGAAATTGGTGCAATGGATATTGATTTACATTTTAGCGCTGCTTATAAGCTATCATCACCTGTTACAGGTTCGACAACACCTGAATTAGATACCGAAAATAGTCATGGGTTGGCAGTCTGGGAAGATACTAGTGCGAATATTTCATTATTGGTGGAATAAATAGTAACGTTATATCATAAAAACAATACCGTCTAAATCAGACGGTATTGTTTTTTTCATATATATAAATTATTACCCATTAAGCTGCATGAGGTCTTACGCAGTGAATAATTGCATTGATCACCTGCTTTGGTTCATCATCACATTCATTGCTAATCCATTCATTTATAATGGCATTTACACCATGCATATAAAATGCAATCCAGTAGTGTTGCTCATCTTTTGGAATCTGGAATTTATCCATAATAGGTTCCATAATATATTTTTTAATGTTTCTAAAATGCAAATCTGTTTGCATAGCAGAAGGGTTCTTTACACTGGCATAAAAGATTTTTTGATTGTCTTTTACATATCTTAAATAAGGAGTTAAAAATTCTTCGTTAATAATAATTAAATCATTGGCTTTGGAAGTTTGAATTTGATTAATAAATTCAGCAGCCTCCATTTGATAATAGGTGAATAGCTTTTTATTTACAGCAGCCATAGTTTCGGTCAAAAGATCTGTCATTCCTTCATAGTGAAGATAAAAGGTAGAGCGGTTTACACCTGCTTTTTCACAGATTTCTTTTACGGTAATATACTCATAGGCTTTGACTTCCAATAGGTAAATCAAAGCCTCATCCATGAGTTGTGCTGTATGAAAGTATTTACTTTGTGATTTGTTCATCGGTTGTGTCATTGCTTATTTCCTTTGCAAGTTCCATTATTTCAAAGGCGTATTTTTTCTTGCCCTTTGATAGAAGTACATTATATATGGGAAAATTGACACCTGCACCTATAATTCCAAGTCCTCCAATGACAGACCCAAGAACAATGCTTTGGAAAGAACCATCTCCGATTGCTCCCATGGCAAAGCACATGCCCAGTCCTAAATATAAGGTCATAATTGAACCAAAGCTGTAGGAAAAGATTAATGCCGGTCGCTTGGCAGCTCTGTCTAATTTCTTTAATGCTGTCAGTTTTGAAGTTTCCTTTGGGGCATATTGTTTTGCGATTGATTCTGCATAAATTTTATCTGTATTCATAATTGTCTCCTGTTCTGGGGTGATGTTTAGTTAGTTTCAATTTATTGAGGCATATTGCCGCCGTCAGTATATAAATCCAATCTGGTAACCATAAGTTTTCCGTCAACTTCTTCAAACTTATTAAATTCAGTAACCATCATGGTAAATACTGGCGGATTATCAAGTCCCTTAGGAGTTAGATACATTTCATAACAAAGAGCTACTGTATCCTCGCTAACAATTGACTGAAGAATAGGACCCATTTCCATGGAACAACGATCTCTTTGATCTTTCATACTGGTACGATAGTCTGAATAGATTTGCTCTCCGCCGATAGCATTAATTACGGCATTAGGAGCATATAAACTATCTGCACATTTTAGCCATCCTTCATAGTCAGGTTGCCAGGTTCCCCACCAATCATACATACGTTTTTCCATTTCATCCTGAATAGAAGAAATCTCTTTTTTATCAATTTCTTCCATTGCATTTATACGAAGTTCCTTTGCATTTTCTATAGTTGCTTTTTCTGTTAATCTCATTTCTGAAATTCCTCCTTTTGTTTGTTTACAAGTAAAGTGTAGTCTCTAACAAAAGAAAACAGAACAACACAAAGTGAAGAAAGTGTTGAATTCAGAAATCATATAAATGATGAGGTAAAAACTTATGATAGGAAAATAAATCTGTGTTATTAGAATTATTTCCCGGTGAAATTTTTATATAATTTGCTTCAGATTATGATAAGTGAAAAATGTTAATGAAATGTAAACAGGTAGTTTAATAATCATCTTAAAGATAATAGATTAAAATAAAATTTGAATTATAAACCTGCCTACCTTAATTGCCTTAATTGAGTTTTAATCTATAATTCTTCCTTAATTGCCTTAATTGTTACCTTAACTGTTACC
>JAIKXK010000001.1 GCA_024684155.1 Lachnospiraceae bacterium
CTTCATCATCTATATCACTATCGTCATCATTAGCTGCTGCAAGTCCTGCCTGCTCCTGAATACGTCTTACTTCATCATCTGTAATTACACGAGTCTTATCAGCATCATCTGCATCTACAATATTTACAAAGTCTTCATCCGGATTTACCAATGCCTTTTTAAGATCAGTTAACAACTCTTCCATAGTTGCATATCTACGATCCTGACTCTTCATGGTGGATTTTAAAATAATCTTTTCTAAACTAATAGGAATATTAGGCGCATACACACTTGGAGCTGTCATTTCTGACTGTAAGTGTTGAAGTGCAATAGCCACTGTGGTATCCCCATCATAAGGAACACGACCAGTAATCATTTCATACATTACAATTCCCAAAGAATAAATATCACTTTGGAATCCAACATAACCATTTCTAGCCTGTTCTGGAGATGAATAGTGAACAGATCCCATAATATCAGCATTAATGGTATTAGAAGAAGCGGCTCTTGCAATACCAAAATCTGTAACTTTTACTTTTCCTTCTTTTGAAATAATAATGTTCTGAGGCTTAATATCTCTATGAACAATATTTTTCTTATGAGCAGCTTCAATTCCCCTGCCAACCTGAATTGCAATGGAAATTACTTCATTATAAGCAAGCTGTCCTTTTTTTGAAATATAAGTCTTTAGAGTAATCCCCTCTACATATTCCATAACGATGTAATACATTCCATTTTCAGAACCTACATCGTAAATATTTACAATATTAGCATGCTCTAATCCTGCTGCTGCCTGAGCTTCCTGGCGAAACTTTGCAACAAATGAAGCATCCTCGTTAAATTCCTGTTTTAAAACTTTTAAAGCTACTTCTCTACCTAAAGAATGATCCAATGCCTTATACACATCCGACATTCCGCCTGTACCGATTTTTTCAATTACCTCGTACCTGTCTGCTATATATGTACCATTTTCAAACATTTCTATACCTCATCTTTAAAGGAATCAATAACAATTACTGTAATGTTATCTTTTCCGCCGTTTTCATTCGCCTTCTCTACTAACTGTTCCGCCTTTTGCTTTACCTTTTGATCAGAGAGCAAAATACTTTCAATTTCCTCATCGCTTAACATATTGGTAAGACCATCTGTACACATCAAAATTTGGTGTACATCAGAAATAGGGACATCAAAGAAGTCTATCTTTACATTGCTTTCTGCTCCTACTGCACGGGTAATCTTATGCTTATCCACATGCTTTCTTGCAGCTTCTCTTGTAATTCCTCCTGTACGGACTAATTCCTCTACTACAGAATGATCCCTAGTTACCTGGCGTAGTCCCTCATCTTCGATTACATATAATCGAGAGTCACCTACATTTGCCACATAAAGATGTTCACCAAAAACTGTAGCTGCCACAAAAGTGGTGCCCATTCCTGTTTTTGAAGCATCCTGCTGTGCTTCCTTATAAATTTTTTTATTTGCGAATTTAATTGCCGAATCTATGGCTGGGATTGGTTCTAAAATATTCTTAGATCGGATTTCTTCTAGTACCGTCCTTACTGCAGTTTCAGAAGCATATTCGCCAGCCTGATGGCCGCCCATACCGTCTGCAACTAAAAACAGATTTGACAGTGCTCCTGTATCGGCATCGGAGGCAAATACGTAATCCTGATTATTGGATCGTATTCGACCTGTATTCGTAATGGCATAAAAAATCATGTCATCCTGCCTTTCTATGAGTGGGATTCTTTCATATGACGTCTACGCAATTGACCGCAAGCTCCGTCAATATCCCTGCCCATTTCTCTTCTAATGGTAACATTTATTCCATATTTTTCAAGTTTATTTTTAAAAGCGAAAACCGCCTCTTTGCTGGATGATTTGTAGTCTCTTTCCTTAATTGGATTCACTGGAATGAGATTGATATGACAGTTTTTATGTGCAAAAAACTCTCCTAGTTCTCTTGCATCTTCTTCTCTGTCATTTTGCCCCGCAATTAAACTATACTCATAGGACATTCGTCGACCTGTCTCTTTAAAGTAAGTATCACAGGCTTCTAATACCTCATGAATATCATACTTATTTGCAATTGGCATTAAAGCCATTCTCTTTTCCTGGGAGGATGCATGAAGGGACAATGCCAGAGTAATCTGCAAATGTTTCTTTGCCAGATCGTAAATACGAGGCACAATTCCACAGGTAGAAACCGTAATGTTTCTCTGAGAAAGATTTAATCCCTTTTCATCTGTTAAAAGTGCAATAAAGCGAAGCAGGTTGTCATAGTTATCAAGAGGTTCTCCTGTACCCATAACTACAACGTGACTTACTCTTTCTCCACTGTGTTTTTGAATGGCGTAAATCTGATCTAAGATTTCTGAAGGAGTTAAATTACGCAGCCATCCATCCAATGTGGAAGCGCAAAATCTACAGCCCATCTTGCAACCTACTTGCGAAGAAACACAAACAGATATTCCATGCTCATAGCGCATCATAACGCTTTCTACATAATTCCCATCTGATAGTTCAAAGAGATATTTTCTCGTTCCATCCTCTTTGGAAATTTGGCAATCTGCCTGAATTAAACTTACATACTCTGCATTTTCTTTTAACTTATCCTTTAAGTTATTTGGAAGATTTTTCATTTCGTCGTAGTCTCTTGCCAAGTGAACATGCATCCACTCATAAAGCTGCTTTGCACGAAACTTCTTTTCTCCAAGCTCTTCTATAAAATTTTGTAATTCCTCAAAATTTAAGGATTTAATATCTGTTTTTTCACTCATGCTTTTCAAATACGGCTATATAAAAGCCATCCATTTCATTTTTCTTTGGAAAGATTTGTTCCTCAGATAGCAACGTATATTCACTGAAATGATCTAAAAACCATTTTGTATTATCATCATTTTCTGTTTTGTTTACGGTGCAGGTAGAGAAAATCAATCTACCTCCATCCTTCACATAGTCTTTTCCATTTGTTAAAATATCTCTCTGTAGCTTAGCTAAAGAAGCAATATCTTCTTCCTTTACCCGGTACTTTATTTCCGGTTTCTTTCCTAATACCCCAAGGCCAGAACAGGGCAAATCGCAAACCACAACATCATATTGTTCTTTTGCGTCTTCGTCAAATTTTGTTGCATCCCAAACCTTTGCAGATATATTTGTAAGGCCGCTTCGTTTAATATTTTCATTTATAATAGAAACCTTTTCTTCTGATAAATCTCTTGCTTCTACCAAGCCGCCATTATTTGCAACTCCAAGAATTTCAGCCATATGAAGACTCTTTCCTCCAGGAGCAGCACATACATCCAGTATCTTTTCTCCCCCTTTTATATCTGCCCTTTGAGCCACCTGCATAGAGGACAAATCCTGTACATAAAAGCGACCTTCTTTAAATGAAGTAAGCTTTTCTAAATAGTCGATACCAAAAACTCGAAATCCATAAGGAATATTTGTTGGTTGTACCGTAAGATTTTCCTGTTCTAATATGGACTTTAGTTCATTTGGGCTGTTCTTTGTAAGATTTACGCGAATGGTAATATCTCCTTTTCCTTCAAAGCCCAAAAGAATTTCTTCTAGCTTTTCTTTTCCATAATCTTGTTCCCAAAGTTTGATTAACCACTCTGGACAGGAATATTTTTTAGAAAGATCTGTGGCAAATTCTGTGATTGGTTTTTCTTCTCGTAATATGGAGCGCAGGATTCCATTTACAAATCCGGAAAGTCCTGCCATACCACGTTTCTTTGAAAGCTTCACCGCTTCATTTACTACTGCTGACTCTGGAACAGAATCCATAAAATAAATCTGATACACACTAAGGCGCAGAATATTTCGAATGACCGGTTTCATTTTTCGCACCTTTGTTTTCGAATAAGTATTTAATACTTCATCTAAAAGCAGTGCATTTTCTATGGTTCCAAGAGAAAGTCTTGTAACAAAGCTTCTTTCATTCTTTTCCAGATACTGATATTTTGAAAGTACATTTCCTAATACCCGGTTGGAAAATCCACCCTTTTCTAAGACTTCCATTACAACATCTAAAGACAGCCCTCGTAAATTTTCTTTACCCATATAATTTCCTCACTGTTAATATAAACGCGAAAATTAGCCCCAAAGTATCTTAGGGCTAATTTTTCTATTTCTTATTCACCTAACATTTCTCCAGCGGTAATTCCATTTCCATGGAGAAAATCTGCAATTTCCATGCGGCGTTTTCCTTCTAATTGAACTTCTTCCAAAGAAAGATATCCATCTCCTGTCATAACAACCATCTGATGGTCATCCGCGTATACTACTGTACCAGGAGCAGCTTTTTCTGCTGGTTTTCCATTGATAGACTCATTTTTGATAAGTCCTCTTGTAAGTGGTGCTTCCGACGCCTTCCAGATTTTTAAGGTTCTTCCACCAAAGGAGGTAAAGGTGGTTGGCCAGGGATTTAAGCCTCTTACATAACGGCAAATCTCTTCCGCAGATTTTGTAAAATCTACTTTTCCAAGTTCCTTTTTAATCATGCCTACCTTGGTAGCCTTTGCACCATCCTGCGGGATCCTCTCTGCCACGCCATGTTCAATGGCTGTTAATGCCATACAGCAAAGATTTCCACCAACTACTGCAAGCTTGTCAAACAAGCCTCCTCCAGTTTCTTCCGGTCCAATTTCAACCTTTTCCTGCATAATAATGTCACCATCATCTAAACCTACGCCCATCTGCATAATGGTAACGCCTGTATAAGTATCTCCATTTAAGATTGCCCACTGAATTGGAGCTGCACCTCGATATTTAGGAAGTAAAGAAGCATGAACATTAATACAGCCATACTTTGGAACTTCTAATAATTCCTTTGGCAAAATCTGGCCAAAGGCAGCTACCACAAAAATATCTGCATTGATTTCTTTTAATTCCGCAATCACGGAAGGATCTTTTACACTTTCTGGCTGATACACCATAATTCCCAGTTCTTCCGCAGCTACTTTTACTGCTGGAGGAGTCAATTCTCCACCTCGTCCCTTTGGGCGATCTGGCTGAGTTACCGCTAACACTACATTATGTCCTGCTTCAACCAAAGCATGTAATGTGTTTACGGCAAAATCAGGTGTTCCCATAAAAATTATATTCATATCTGCTCCCCCTTCTTACGTAAAGTCAGAATTTTTGAAATTCTTCTTTTTTGGTGCGCCCTTAATTCCAGATAAATAGAGTTTATATCTCTTACTTTCCGAACTTAAGTATTTCTTTTTCACACTATCACTTACCACTAAATTCTCTGAAGGTCCAAGATCATAATCAAAAGGAATCCAAAGCGTTTTCCCTTTTGAGTTTTTCACCTTTACCACGGTCCAGGCATGATTGATTTTTGTAGAATTGTTAACATAAGCAATCATTCCAAGTGCTTTCCAAACTATTTTTTCATAGGAAGCATACACCTGGCAAACTCCTGTGGCCTTATTGTTATATAAGGTTTCCATGCCATCTCCTCCAGTTTTACCATAAAACTTTCCAGAGTAGGTCATACAGTAACCACTTCTTGTATAGTTGCAGGCAAAATATCCGCTCTTTGCAATTACCCATACCTTCATAGCATCACTTAAGCTGTAAAAATTCTTTGCCTTATAGGCAATCACATAGGATGCCGCTGTGGCTTTATCTGCATATTTTTTTGAAAGATAAGAATCTGTATAAGTAGTTCCATCACAATACATGGCATCTGTTTGTAGCGAAAGCAAATACTTATAAAAAGACAATTGACTTTTAGAAGCCTTGTACTTCTTATAAAAATAATAATAAGCTTTCATTTCATTGTAAGTGGTACCAAAAAGAGTAACGGTAGCCTTGTTATTTCCTGCGCTTTTTCCTTTTTGAAACTGAGAAAATAACTTTTTAATATATTTTACACCATAGCTATAGGTTTTGGCATCTGAAGTGCTAATGGTATATAAATAGTAATTTCCAGATTTTGTTTTTCCAGAAGTTTGAAATACCACACCCTGACCATTTACTTTTTTTATTAACTTATTTAGCTTACTTAATGTCTTATTGGATTTAGAATCTGAACCCTTTACCTTCAAAGTAAAAGCTTTATTCTCTTTTAATTTCTTATCTAATTTCTTTGCAACGGAAGTAGTTGCATTTTTAACTGTAAAAGTCCCTGCTGCTTCTACCTGGGACATGGAAATTACGGGGTCATTAAAGACTACGGGTGCCAGATTTGCAGAAGAAAATAATAAACAAAAAACTATCCCGAGTATGCAACGATTAATCCATTTTTGTCTTTTCTTCATTTTCCATTATTCCTCTGTGTCATCATCAGCTAAATCTTCTGCTGTATACAATGGGCCTTCCGCTAATTCTGTGTACATATGACCGTCTAAATGATCTAATTCATGACAAATTGCACGAGCTAAAAGTTCGTCTCCCTCGATTTCATATTCGTCCATATTTTCATCAAAGAATTTTGCTTTTACATGGTTTGGACGTGTAACTGTTCCATATTTTCCAGGAAGAGATAAACATCCTTCTGGTCCTGTTTGTTCTCCTTCTGTTTCAAGAATGGTAGGATTAATCATTACAATAGGGCCTTCTCCTACATCAATGACTACAATTCGTTTTAATACGCCAACCTGAGGAGCTGCCAGGCCAACACCATCATGTTCATACATGGTTTCAATCATATCATCTATTAAAATCTTATCTCGTTCTGAAACCTTCTTTAATTCACGGCAAGGCTTTTCCAAAATAGGATCGCCTTCAATTCTAATTTCTCTTAATGCCATTTTTAACCTCCATCTAAAATCCATTCATTGGATTAAAATCAAAACTCACATGGGCATTTCGATAATGATTATTTTCAAGTAGCATGCCCTCAATCTGATCCTTGATTTTCACCAAAAGATCATAATCCGTATGTCTCAAATAAATCACTTTTCTGTATATATCTTTTATCTTTAAAATACCAGCATCCTGTGGTCCAAATATCATTACCCCGGTGCCAAGATTTCTAATAAACTCCCCTAACATCTTTGCCTTTCCATCTGCTTCATTTTCCATTTCTGAAGTAATCTGAATGGATAACATATGACAATAAGGAGGGTAATTCATTAAGGTACGATAAGCACTTTCCATCTTGTAAAACTCATCATAATTTTGAGTTGCTGCAGATGTAATGCTGTAGTGATCCGGCTGGTAGGTTTGAATAATCACTCGTCCCGGACTATTTCCTCGTCCTGCACGACCTGCCGCCTGGGTAATCATTTGAAAGGTACGTTCTGCACATCGATAGTCGCTAACGTTTAAGGACATATCTGCAGCTAAAATTCCCATCAAAGTAACTCCCGGGAAATCATGGCCCTTCACAATCATTTGGGTTCCGATTAACACATCTGCCTCTCCATTGGAAAAGGCATTTAAAATATCCTGATGAGCATTCTTTCCTTTTGTAGTATCTGCATCCATTCGAAGAGTACGTACTCCAGGGAAACGCTCCTTTACAATTTCTTCTATTTTTTCCGTTCCGGCTTTAAATCCACCAATGTACTTCGAGCCACATTCAGGACAGATCGCAGGTTTATCTGTTTCATATCCACAATAATGACAAGTAAGTTTTCCATTTTTATGCAAACTTAAAGATACATCACAGTGAGGACATTTTACCACATGACCGCACGCCCTACAAGAAACGAAGCCCATTAGCCCACGTCGATTTATAAAAAGCATGGCCTGTTCATGGTTATTTAATCGCTGTTCCATTTCTCTTTGTAAACTCATACTTAAAATGGAGCGATTTCCACTCATAAGTTCCTGCCTTAAATCTACGATTTCACACTGTGGCAAAGATCGATTTTCCACACGATTTGGCATAGAAAGGAGGGTATATTCTCCATTTTTAGCCCTCGTAAAACTCTCCACGGAAGGAGTTGCAGAACCTAAAACAATAGGAGCATTGGCCATCGCCGCCCTTTGCACTGCTGTTTCTCTCGCATGATACCTTGGAATCTGCTCACTCTTATAGGAATCATCATGTTCCTCATCCATTACCACAAGTCCCAAATTCGGAAAAGGTGTAAAAAGAGCGGAACGAGGTCCAATCATAATTTTAATATCACCTTTTTTTGCCCGTTCAAACTGGTCAAAGCGTTCTCCTGGAGACAATCTCGAATTCATTATAGAAACTACGTCTCCAAAGCGACGATAAAAACGAACCAAAGTTTGATAAGTCAGAGAAATCTCCGGAATCAAAACAATGACTTGCTTATCTTCCTTTAAGATATGATCAATCATCTCTAAATACACTTCTGTTTTTCCAGACCCCGTCACTCCATAGAGCAGATAAGGCTTTCTTTCACCCTTAGTATAGTCGTTGATAAATGTATCAACAACATTTTGCTGCATTGGATTTAGTTTATGACAAACCCAATTACCCTCAATCTTATCTGTGGGCTTTCGATAGCTTCTTTTTTCCGTAATACGGACATAGCCTGCCTTTTCAAAATCACGAATCACCGAAGTAGGCACATTCAACTTTTTCGTAACTACATCCCAGGGAATCTGTTTATCTTCCATTAAAGCTAAAAGTAAGCGTTCTTTTGCCACGGAATGATTTTTACGGGAAA
>JAIKXK010000006.1 GCA_024684155.1 Lachnospiraceae bacterium
GGAAAGAAAAGCCTTCTATAAAACCTATTATAAGAACATGACGGATGAAGGTATCGATCGTCGATTAGATGAGATGGTGCCAAGATGGATTGACCGTTTCTTTGTTAATTACGAAGGAGTCCACTATCGAATTACAGGAACGCAACAGGTGGAAGCATCTTTAAAAGGTGAGAAACTATATTTAAAGGATACTTTAAATGAGTTGGATGGAACAACGCTATTATTATGGCAGCCAGAAAAGGAGTTTTTTCCTGAAAATGTAAAAACCTTAGAGGATGGATGCATCAGTATTAAATTAAAATCGGCTCTTTTAGATCGATACGAGGGTGGAGTAGATCGTTATACCCTTTATTTTTTGAATAGGGAAAAACGTCTTGCTTACACGGTTCAAAAAGAAGTAGACCGAAGTGAGATGTATAACAACTTTCATCGTTTACTAGGAACCGTTGATTGTGGTGAATATCATGACGAAGTGAATGATACCTATGATAGAAAAGAACTTCAGTATTACTTTGCCCGAGGTGGAGAACTTCGTATTGCCTTGCTTTCAGCTGAAAGTCGATATGAAGATTTTATTATAGGAAAAGTAAAACGCCTCAGATTTAAAAATGGAGTTTTATTTATGGAGTCTCATATCAAAAAGGCAGAAGGTGCTCCTCGCCCTTGTGGTATGTATGTAAAACTCCGAAGCAAAACGGAAGAAATCAGCTATGACTTTCAAACGAAAATCATCGAGAGAGAAGATGAATTTATTCTATATGGAAAACTAGACGTAAAGAAACTGGAACTCCAACAGTTTTACTGGGATATCAGAGGGATGGTGACAGATGGGGAAAATGTTTGGCCCATTCGTTTACAAACCTATGATAAGTTCATTCGCCGAAGTATGTATGTAACTCAGCCCATGTATCGATTTGGGGAGTTTATAGTCTACCCATATCAGACAAAATCAAAGGATTTTGCCTTAGAGTATCGACCACAGACACCTCAGGATAATTGGGGATTTATTTTAAAAGAGATATTGGCTATGATCTTGGCTTTTTTGATGCAGCCTGTTTTTGCTCGAAGAAAAGTATGGTTAGTATATGAAAAATACTGTATTATGGCGCAGGATAATGGATACTACTTCTTTAAGTACTGTATGGACCATCTCCCTGAAAAGGAAAAGAAACGTATATACTATGTCATTGATCCTACTTCTCCGGATTATGAAAATGTGGCAAAGTATACGGGTCGTGTTATTAAGTTTTTAAGCTTAAAGCATATGGTGTATTTACTTGGAGCAAAGGTTTTAGTTTCGTCTGATACCAAGGCTCATGCCTATGCCTGGTATTCTCCAATCACCATGTATCGAATGAAAATTCGTTCCAAGCGAAACGTATTTTTACAGCATGGAGTAATGGCCTTTAAGTGTTGTCACCAGGGATTGAAAAAAACCGGAGTCAATGGTTCGGATTTATTTGTGGTATCTTCTGATGTGGAGCATGAAATTATTGTAGATAATTTTGGATATGAACCAGAACACACGATTATTACTGGTCTTGCCAGATGGGATGTGTTAGAAGATAAGTCCCAGGGCGAGCCGAAGAGTATTATTTTGATGCCTACCTGGAGATCATGGCTTGAAGAAGTTTCTCAGGAAGAATTTGTAGCCAGTGATTACTACAAAAACTATATGGCACTTTTAAATCATCCAAAACTTTCAGAGGTATTAGAAAAATACGATACAACATTAAACTTTTATATTCATCCGAAGTTTAGAGAATATATTGGGAATTTTTCTACGGATAGTAATCGCATTCGACTCATACCATTTGGTGAGGAGCCATTAAATGAAATGATGATGCGCTGCAATATGATGATTACAGATTATTCCAGTGCAGTATGGGATGTGTATTATCAGGGAAAACCAGTGTTGTTTTATCTCTTCGATTTAGAAATGTATGAAACTGTTCAGGGATCTTATTTCGATATGGAAGAGGATAGCTTTGGAGATGTGGCTCACAAAGCAGAAGAATTAATCGAGTTAATTGATGAGTATGGTGCTCGCGAGTATAAAGAAAAAGAAGAGTATGCCGCTGAACGAAAGAGACTCATTAAATATATTGATAATGATAATAGCAAGCGAACTTATGATGAAATTATAGCGTGGGAAAAAACACTAAATTAAGTTTTCAGACTATTTTTGCTGTGCTATAATAAAAGAACGACTAGAACCGAAAGGAGAGAACGTATGAAAAAGAAAAAACTATCTATTTTGATGGGAGGATGTTTGGCTGTATTTTCTGTAGTAGCAGCCTTCGCTTTCTCATCAACAACAGCAAAGGCAGATGTTACTTATGATTACACTATTACAAGTGCATCTGACTTTAACACATTTGTCAGTGAGGCAGGAACCATTAATAGTGGTTATAACCTTACTACATCACAGGGAACTCAGAACTCTGGAACATCAACTACTGGGGCAGATAAAAACAATGATGGTACGGTAGCAGTTCGTTTCTCTACAAATGTATCTCTGGATAAACCATTAGTAGTTAGTGGAGCAAACGCTGTAGTTACGATTGACTCTGGATGTACATTAACTGTAACGTCTTCCTGCCAGGCAATTCGTGTGGCTTCAACAACTGGAAGTCTTATCATTAACGGTGGTGGAACCATCGATGGAAGTAGTAAAACTGCAACACATTTGATTGATACATCGGCTTCTTCTGCATTAACAGTTTCTAACATTACCTTGCAGAATGCATCTGGAAGAGGAATGTCAGTATCAGGATGTTCTAGTGTTAATATTACAGATGTGAATGTATCTGGTTGTGGAGACCACGGTATTCGTTTGGAAAAATGTGCAGGAACTATTTCTGGTGGTACATATAGTGGCAACGGAGCAAACGGAATCCAGCTTGATACACCAGGTGCGATTACCGTATCTGGATCAACTGTAACAGGAAATACGGGATATGGTTTATATGCTACTTCAAGTACTTCTACAGTTACAGTTACAAATGTAACCTCCACATCTAACAAGGGTGCAGCAGGAATCGGTTTGTATGATTGTAGTGCGATTTCTATCTTTAATGGAAGCTCTACAGGAAATACAGAACATGGATATTACATTTCAAACAGCCCAGGAACTATTAATGGCGCAACTGCATCTTCAAACTCTGAAACAGGAATTATTGTTTCTGGTTCAAAGGATTATACCATTACAGGCGTAACTGCAAACTCTAATACATTGAACGGTATTTCTGCAGTAAGTGGAGCAGCACTTAAGATGTCATCTTCTACCGTATCTGGAAACAAGAACTACGGTATTCAGATTTCTGATAAAGCATCTCTTTCTGCTTCAAATGGAGAGTCTACAAAGATTACTGTTACT
>JAIKXK010000013.1 GCA_024684155.1 Lachnospiraceae bacterium
GGTGTACTTTTCAGTCATTGCCTTTATATTAGGAACAGTATTAGGTTCCTTTTTGAACTGCGCAGCATGGCGCATATCAAGAAAAATGGATTTTGTGAAGGGAAGAAGTATTTGCCCAAAATGTAAGCATGAGTTATCAGCTTTGGATTTATTTCCGATAATAAGTTATATAGCAGGACGAGGCAGATGTCGCTATTGTAAAGAAAAAATATCTATTCGCTATCCAATGACAGAACTATGTTTTGGAATTATTAGTCTGGTAATGTTTTTACAGGCAGGCCTTTCTGTTTTATATCTTCGCAATCTGGTATTTGCATGTGCATTATTTTGCCTTAGCCTGGTAGATATAGAAATATATGAAATTCCAGATGGATGTATTTTGATTTCATTGTTAGCCTGGGTGATTTCACTGCCATTTTTGCAGGTAACCAAAAGTTATATCATTGGCCATGTGGCAGCTGCCTTTTTATTTGGAGTTGGATTTTTAATTTTATCCTTGGTTATGGATAAGCTATTAAAAAAAGAAAGCCTTGGGGGAGGCGATATTAAACTGTTTTTCGTGATGGGCCTATACTTAGGAGTAATCGGAGGAATGTTTGCAGTGATAATCGCTGCAATGGCAGGTCTGTTGTTTGCAAAGGGAAAGGAAAAAATTTCCTTTGGCCCATTTATTTCAGCAGCAACCTGGCTGATGCTGACGTTTGGAGAACCAATTGTAGCGTGGTATATGAATTTATTATTGCTGTAATAAAAATATTTTACTGAAAATGAGGATGACTATGGCAAATGTGTTAGGAATCGACATTGGACATGAAAGTTTGAAACTTGTATTAATGTCAGGAAAGAAAATTAAAAAGACAGTAGTTGCCGAAATGCCGGAAAATCTGGTGAAAAATGGCGTTGTGGTTTCTCAGGAAACCATGGGTGAATTTTTACGGATGACCATGAAGGAAAATGGCATTTCTGCAGGTAAGGCAGCGCTTTTAATGTCAGGAGACCGGGTGTATGTCAGAAATGTTACGATGCCTCTTATGACAGGAGAGCAGCTGTTATACAATCTTCCCTATGAATTCCGTGATTATATTACAGAAGAACTAAAGGACTATATGTTTGATTATGCTGTTCGAAGTGTAAATGAAGAAGAGAGAACCATGGAAGTGTTAGCGGCAGCAGTGCCAAAAGAATTAATGGAAACCAATCGTGCTATGCTTCGAAAGGCAGGGCTGAAACTAACAAAGGCAGCCCCTCTTATTTCAGCATATAGAGCATTGATTAAGCATTATGAAAAGAATAATGAACAAAGAGATTACTGCCTTTTGGATTTAGGGTATCAGTCCATTCGAATGGATGTATTTCACAGTACGGAGTATTTAACCACCCATGTACTTGATACAGGATTGAGTACGGTAGAAAGTATGATGGCAGAAACCTTAGGTGTAGATGAGCATATCGCCCATACTTATCTTATGACCAATCATAAAGATTGCCAGGATAGTGACGATTGTAAAAATGCCTTTACAAACATAGCAGTAGAATTAATGAGAACCATGAACTTCTTACGCTATAGTATGCAGGATAATAATCTGGATGAAATCTGGGTTTGTGGTGGTGGAGCAAATATTTCTAATTTGAAAGCTGCCATTGGGGAACAGTTGGATATGCCAGTGCATTCTGCCTGGGATAAATTTATAGGAATAACAAACGAGAATGTGGAAGAAGGGGATTCTGTGCTTCACGCAATGGGAATCTTACAGGACATGTAGTATGGATAATTTGAACGAAACTGTTGAAACAACAACACAGAAGGAAATGACGGAAACAAAGGGCAAGAAGAAAAAGAAGATTTCCTATCCTACAAAAGACAAGATTAATTTTGCGGAAATTGGTGTGGCACCTATGAAACTTGAGGTATTAATACCTGGAATTGTGATTATTGTAGTTTGCGCATCGTTGCTTTCGAAGTTTTTTGTAGTAGATAGGTTCGTTGCTTATAGCAAACTATCCTCTGAAGTATCTTCTTTGCAGTCACGACTAGATGATGCCAATGAAAAGATTTCCTCATACGGAGAATTAGAAGAGGAATATTCCCACTATACATACTCTGGAATGACAGAGGAGGAACTAATACTTCAGGATAGAAAAGAAGTAGTGGAACTCATTAATCATTATATTTTAGATAAGGCTAATGTTGGTTCCTGGTCAATCTCAGGAAATGAGGTTAACATACCAATTACTGGAGTTACCTTCCAGGAAATTGGAGGGATTGTAGCGGATTTAGAACAGGATGAAATGGTTGATCACTGTGAAGTTGTAGCAGCTTCCACGAGTGATGAAGGAGTGGTTTATGATTCGACAACTTCAGATATTTCTGCTTTAAGTGGTACTTCAGGGGCGACTGCTCAAGTTACTATTTACCTGGTAGATGACGAAGACGAATCCGTATCGGCTGATGCAAATTCTGCATCCTCCACAGAACAGACAGAAAATACCAGTGAAAGCGAGGTGGAGTAAATGAAAGCTCTTAGTAAAGATTTTACCCAAAGAGAGAAAATATTGCTTGTTATACTTGCAATTCTTTTAGTTTTGGTTTTTTACTATTACGCCGTAGATATGCCACTTCGTAATCAGGAAGAGTCATTAAAATCGCAAAAGGATATGCTTGAGACAGAGGTAGATGTTGCGGAAGCAAAGGTAGCTGAGTATGAAAAAATGGAAGCCTTACTTCTGACTATGGATGAAAATGATCCACGTATGGAAAGCTACAATAACCGTACCAATGAAATAAATTTTTTAAATGATTTGCTTGCAGGTACACAAGCGTATTCCCTTGCTTTTTCTCCAGTTACAGTAGATGGAAATCAGGTGCGAAGAGAGTTTACTTTGACATATACCTGCAGTAGTTATGAAGCGGCTATGGACATATTAGAAAAGCTAAATGACTGTAAATACAGATGCCTGATTTCAGATGTAAGCTGTGCGCCGGTAAATTCAGAGGATACCTTAACAGGAGCGGTAAATGTATCTGCCAATGCTGTCTTTTATGAAACTTTAGTAAATAAAACCACAGATGCTGGTCTTCCAGAAGTGGAAGAAACAACGGATGCATCAACTACAGAGACAGCAGAAGAAGCAGAATAAGTATCTTTTAATACACAAATAAAACGAGGTAGAAGGAAGAAATCCTTTTACCTTGTTTTTTTGTGTTGATCTCAAGGTTGCATAAAGAGGAAGAATGTAGTAGAAAATTAGTAGAGTAAATCCTGTGAAAGGTAAAATGAGTAGGGGAAAATGGAATGATAGACATTATTATTTTTATATTTGAAATTATTGGTACAGTGGCATTTGCTGTTTCTGGTGCTTTTGTAGCAGTGGAAAAAAAGATGGATATTTTAGGTGTCATGATTATGGGATTGACCACTGCTATTGGTGGAGGAGCGCTTCGGGATATTCTTATTGGAAATATTCCACCACAAGCCTTTAAAGATCCAATCTATGCAGTAGTTGCGGCTCTTACTTCCCTGGTAGTATTCTGGCCAAAAATGAGAGAATTTGTAAATCGACATAAAGATGGGTTTGATCGAGTTCTTCTGATTATGGATACCTTAGGTCTTGGGGTGTTTACTGTAGTAGGAGTGGCTACCTGTAAACAAATCGAACCAGGGAGCGGATTATTTTTGCCAATCTTTGTAGGAACAATTACAGGAGTGGGTGGAAGTATTTTAAGAGACGTGTTGGCAGGAAATACGCCCTATGTGTTTGTAAAACATTTTTATGCTTGTGCTTCCATTATTGGAGCAATTTTTTGTGCCTTACTCTGGCATGAAACAGGAAATGTGATTTCCATGGTAGTGGGAGCTGCTGTAGTGATGGTACTTCGACTGTTAGCTGCTCATTTTCGATGGAAACTTCCAAGGGCATAGAAAGGAAGATAAGTATGGTTCAAATTTATACAGGAGATGGTAAGGGAAAAACTACAGCTTCTATAGGGGCTGCAATCCGGGCTGCAAGCTATGGAATTCCAGTGGCCTATTGTCAGTTTTTAAAGGATGGTAGTTCGGGAGAAATTCGTATTTTAAGTAAGCTTTCAAATGTAGATGTTTTTGTTTGTAGGGAGCCTATGGGATTTGTTTTTCAAATGTCAGAGGAAGAAAAAGAAGAAGCAAAGATAAGAACAAAGAAAGTATTTGAAGAGGTAAAAGACTGGTATAAAACCATACAGCTGCAGAGACAAAATCAAATGGCAGACATTAGTGCTATGATAGTATTAGATGAAGTAATGGCAGGAATTTCTAC
>JAIKXK010000014.1 GCA_024684155.1 Lachnospiraceae bacterium
AGCTTTTCCGTGATGTCCAAAAGCAACTGCTCCATGGTGAGGATAGTTCTTCTGGATTAAAACGTGGCGATAGAAACGGCCCATTTCTTTAATGGCAAATACACCAATACCGCCAAAGGACTTTGTAGCCACCGGAAGTACTTCTCCTTCAGCCACATAAGCACGAATCTTTGCATCTGCTGTAGACTGCAGGCGATAGAAGGTAATATCTCCTGGTGCAATATCTCCTTCTAAGGTACCATTGGTAACCTCAACCGGAAGAGAACGAGCCATAATCATCTGATACTTCATCTCATGAGAGCAAAGCTTCTTTGTACAGGTATTTCCACAGTGGAATCCCATAAATGTATCCTGATGTGTGTAATCAAACTTGCCTTCAATAGATTCTTTATACATATCCTTTGGAACTGAGTTATTAATATCCAAAAGTGTAACGATATCATCACTGACACAGGTTCCAATGTATTCAGATAAGCATCCATAAATATCTACTTCACAGGAAACTGGAATTCCTCTTCCAGTCAAACGGCTGTTAACGTAGCAAGGAACAAATCCAAACTGTGTCTGGAATGCAGGCCAGCATTTTCCAGCAATGGCTACATACTCACGATATCCTTTGTGCTCTTCCACCCAATCTAAAAGAGTAAGTTCATACTGAGCCAACTTCTCTAAGATTTCAGGTTTTTTATTTCCTGCACCAAGTTCTTCTTCCATATCCTTTACAACTTCAGGGATTCGTTTATCTCCTGCATGATTGTTAAAGGCTTCAAATAAATCTAATTCTGAGTTTTCTTCAATTTCCACACCTAAATTGTAAAGCTGTTTAATAGGTGCATTACATGCCAAAAAGTTTAATGGTCTAGGACCAAAGCTGATAATCTTAAGATTTGAAAGACCAATAACTGCACGGGCAATAGGTAAAAAGTCATGCATCATATCTGCACAATCTTGTGCATCTCCAACTGGATATTCAGGAATGTAAGCTCCTACGTTACGAAGCTTTAAGTTATAGCTTGCATTTAACATTCCACAATATGCATCACCTCTGCCCTGGATTAAATCATCTTGTGTTTCTTCTGCAGCAGCAATAAACATCTTTGGTCCATCAAAATGCTTTGCCAGTAAAGTTTCAGAAATTTCAGGTCCAAAGTTTCCAAGATAAACGCAAAGAGCATTACAACCAGCTTTTTTAATATCTTCTAATGCCTGTACCATGTGAATTTCACTTTCCACAATACAAACAGGACATTCATAGATATCAGCTGCATCATATTTCTTTGCATAGGCTTCTACTAAAGCCTTTCTTCTGTTAACAGATAGGCTTTCCGGGAAGCAGTCACGACTTACTGCAACAATACCCAATTTTACCTGTGGGATGTTTTTCATTTGATTCATTTGGTTTCCTCCTTTAAATACCTTTCAATGCCGGATAGAATTTTTTATACGTTTCATACTTTTTGTCATATTTTTTCACGAGAGTTGCATCCGGTACTACCTCGTGATCGATTTTAATTATTTGTTTGCAAGCATCTTCTACTGATGCATAACTGCCATTTGCAACTGCTGCCATAATCGCTCCTCCTAACGAAGGACCTTCCTCTGACACTAGAATTTCTAATTTTACATTTAAAACATTGGCAATAATTTTTTGCCAAAGTGGGCTCTTAACTCCTCCACCACATATCTTTGAAGTTTCTACTTTGATTCCTAAATCTCTTGCTACTTCTAATGAATCTTTTAATCCAAAAGCAACTCCCTCTAACATAGCCTGTGTCATATCCGCCCTGGTTGTATCCATAGATAATCCTAAGAAAGCTCCACGGATTTTTTCATCATTATGAGGAGAACGTTCTCCCATTAAATATGGTAAATAGTACACACTATTTTCGCCAAGGTTTTCTTCTTTGATATCTGCCTGCTCTTTTGCAAAATCCTTTGTTCCTAGAACATCCTGCATCCACCAAAGATTACAACTGGCTGCCGAAAGCATACATCCCATATAGTGATACGCTCCTGTGGAATCACAGAAATTGTGAATCGCATGATTTGTAGTAGCTTTATAATCCTTTGTGGCAATAAAGACAGTTCCACTGGTTCCTACAGAAAGATTACAGGCTCCATCATACACGGTTCCTGTGGCAACAGCAGCTGCAGCATTATCCCCTGCTCCTGCTACCACCAAAACTTCATCCTTATTTTGCCCACCGCATGGTGTAATACCAAGTTCTGATACAATATCATTTTTAAGAGACCCTACTGCTTCATAGCTTTCATAAAGTTTTGGAAGCTGTTCTTCTCTGATATGACAAATATCTAGCATTTCCTTTGACCAACAACGGTTCTTTACATCTAAAAGTAACATACCAGAGGCATCCGAGACATCTGTAGAGAAAGCTCCACTCAAACGATATACAAGATAATCCTTCGGTAACATGATCTTTTTAATTTTAGAAAAATTCTCTGGTTCATGCTTTTCAACCCAAAGGATCTTTGGAGCTGTAAAACCGGTAAAGGAAATATTAGAGGTATACTCTGCTAATTTTTCTTCTCCAATTACCTGATTCAAATAATTATTTTCTTCAGTGGTACGTCCATCGTTCCAAAGAATTGCAGGTCGAATCACATCATCCTTTTCATCTAAAACTACAAGACCATGCATTTGTCCTCCGACACCGATACCTGCAATCTGTGTGTCCTGATGAAGTAACAATTCTTTGATTCCTTCAATGGTTTTATCATACCATTCCATAGGACTTTGTTCTGACCAGCCTGGGTTAGGAAAAGAAAGGGGATACTCCTTTGTCACAGAATTTTTCACTTTTCCTGACTCATCCATTAAAATAATTTTTACAGAACTCGTTCCTAAGTCTACTCCAATATAATTCATATATTTC